>CAMZFG010000172.1 GCA_947306035.1 uncultured Clostridia bacterium
TGGCCTCGACCAGCGCCGCCTGCGAGCGGCTGCGCCGCCGTTCCAGATCTTCGATGTTGGCAAGGCATTTTTTGATGCCCCGTTTGATCCTGGCTTTTTTGAACATGGCGTTTTACCTCACTTTTCGTTTTGCGCGTCGTCCGCGTCGGACGGCGGCTTTTGCTCTTTTTCTCCGGCGGCGTTCTCGGCGATAAGGCGCTCCACCTCGGCCGCGACGCGCGCGTCAAAGTCGGAAACGGCCGGCTCCTTTTTCTCCTTGCGGCGGCCGGCAAAGGTCACCGCCACAGAGGCGATGGTCAGGGCAAACAGAATGACCAACCCCCACACCGAGCGGAACAGGCGCCCCAAAAGGGTCAGCAGCGGCATGTTGCGCAGGTAGCGCCCCACCACTTTCTCGCCCTGTGCCGGCGTGGTATCGGGGCCGGCGTTGTTGTCGCCTTTGGTAACGAATTTTTCGTGATCGCCGATCACCGCCGTGACGCGGTGGGTGTTGAGCGCCCCGTGCAGAGCCGGATCGTCCGAGTAGAACATAATGACGTCGCCGACGTTCACGTCCTTCGCTTCGACCCGCTCGATCAGGATATAACTGCCGGCGGGGATCTGCGGCTCCATACTCTCCGTCAGGATCCACGCGGCGGAGCGGCCGAAGATGAACACGGGTTTGTTCTGCATTTTGGCCGCGAACAGCGCCAGCGCGGCGCACAGGATCAGCAGCAGCAAAAGCAGACTGACGACGTTGACGATCCATTTACCGATCTTTTTCCATTTGGTCATGTGCCGTCCTCCCCATTGCTGTTGCGTATCACCCGGTCGGCTTCAAGCGCCACGCGCACGGCCTCGAGTATCTCGTCGCGCCGCGTGCGGGTCTCCACCACGGGCGAGACCGGCAATTCGACCTTCGGCGCGTCCTCCGGCTTCGGCTCCACGCGATCCACGATCACGGGTTTGAGCGGCCGCGGCTCGCGGTCGCCGTCCAGTTTCATATTCTCGTCAAAGTCGTTCTTGATCTTGTGACGGAACAGCACGTACTGCAGGGCAAAGGCGGAATACAGTTCCTCGATATAACTCTCGTCGATCTGCTCCACGTTCTCCTGCACCAAAAGCTCGTAGCCGGCCTCTTCGTAGGACTCGATGAACTCCCAGAGAAGCAGGCATTGGCGCATATCTTTGTTTTTCAGAATGGCGTTGGTGCGCATGACGGGCGGCCGGATGAAGGCGCGGCCCATGTTCTGCGCGAATTCCGAGGTCATATAGGTGCCGCAGATGCCGTTCAGGCGCTCCACGCGCTCCCAGAGAGAGGTGGTGTAGGTGTAGTTCTTGACCACTTCGTTGTCCCCGGGCGGCTCGTCGATCTCCACGCTGAAGTGGATCTTGCCCTTGACCTGACCGTGCTCAAAGGTCTGGTCAAAGGACAGGCACGTCTCTTTTTGGTCCTGCCCCGCCTTTTTGGCCACGTTGTAGCGGCGGTTGACAAAGGCGTACAGCCGGTTGATGAGCGTGTTGACGAACTTGTTCTCGTAGGTCATGATCGTCTCGTCGCGGAAGACGTTGAGGATCTTCGACGGCGTGATCATATCGCCCTCGATCTTGGAGATATATTCGGTGTGCTGCGACAGGTGCTGCAGCGAACGGCTGTTGATGTTGCGCGACAGCTCGATGGGCAGCACGCGCTCGTTCTCCTCGATGAATTTGGAGGGCTTGCGAATGACGGCGTCGAGCGCGGGCAGGCAGTCCTCGATCATGCTGACCCACGCCTCGTCAATGGCGCGCAACACGTAGCGTTTTTTGAGCTGCAGCACCGTGTTGCCCGCCGCCATCAAGTCCATAATGGCCGGGAAGAACTCGTATTTACCCGTCAGACGGGCAAAGAAATCCATGGTGTCCTTGTAGATGCGGTCAAACCGGCAGGGCACCTCTTCGGTCACGGGCTCCGGCTTTTTCGTCTCAAAGACCTTGATCAGGCCCTGCTCGACCAGCGCGGCGGTCGTCTCGTACGGGCGGTGATAATCCTCGTGCTGCTCCGTGCCCGCGGGAATGGCGTATTTCGCCATCATCTCGGCGATAAGCGCCACGGCGTTCTTCAGGCCGCGGCCGCTCCGCACGCGCAGC
Source organism: uncultured Clostridia bacterium (assembly GCA_947306035.1). Classification (GTDB taxonomy): domain Bacteria; phylum Bacillota; class Clostridia; order Oscillospirales; family CAG-272; genus Firm-07. The sequence continues at coordinate 2,110 of CAMZFG010000172.1, forward strand.
AGCATGGGCGTGTCGGCAAGGCGCGGCTTATCCGAAACGTCGTCAAAATGGTACCGGCTCTGCTCCCCGGCGTATTCGGCGGGCGAGAGAGCGAGATACAGGAACAGCGTTTTGCCTTTGATATTGATGCGCGCAAGGCGCAGACGGCCGCGATTGAAGGTGTCGAAATTCCAGCTGACGCGCGACTTGACCTTTTTGTAGGAAAGCAGCGCGTTTTTCAGCACCGTATAGTAGTCCTGCAGCGGCGCTTGTGCCTGGATCAGGCGCGCCGTGAAGGACGTGCGGTAACGAATGATGATGTCCGGCGACTCGGCGGCGGGCATAGAGGTGTCGGGCACGAACACCCGCTTGACCTCGGGCTCCTCGATGACGGGGGCTTTGAACGTGGCGCTGCCGGCGGGAATGGGGATCTTCTCTTCCACGGGCTCCTCGGGCGTCACCACCTCGGCAGCCACGGCGCCGGGCCCTTCGGGCAGCTGCTCCGCCTCTTCGGCGGGCGTTTCCTCTGCCGTTTCGGGCTCTTCGGCGGCCGTTTCTTCGGCCGTTTCCGCCGCCGTTCCGGGCTCTTCTGCCATTTCAACGGGCGTCGCGGCAACGGCCGCCTCGGCTTCGCTCTCCTCTTCCTCGGTCTCGACCGCGGCGCCGCCGTCAGTCGGGACTTTCAGCACGCGGATAAGGCCCAGCTTGATCAGGGCGTCGTTGTCTTCGTACGGGAAGCGATAGGTCTCGTTCTGCTCTTTGCCCGGCTCAATGCCGAGGCGATCCATCATCTCGGCGATCAGCCACAGGGCGTTTTTCAGGCCCCGTTCGCTCTTGACGCGCACGGCCATGGGCGTGCGCGCGTACTTGGCGCGGCCCGAAAAATCCTGAAAATGATACTTGCTCTGCTGGTCGGCATAGGCCGCGGGGTCGAGGTTGAGGTAAAGCGCCAGCGCTTTGCCCTTGACGTTTATCTTGGCGCACAGCACGCGGCCGCAGTTGAAGGTCTCGCAGAACCAACTGGTGCGGGCCTTGACTTTCTGATAGGACAGCAGCGCGTTCTTGAGCGCGGTATAGTAACCCTGCAGTTCCTCGTCCGACTGGATCAAACGCGCCATGAACGAGGTCTTGTATTTGACGGTAAAGACGGGCGCTTCGTGCGGCTCGGCCGAGGCCTCTTCCTCGACGGGCGTCTCTTCAACGGTTTCTTC
>CAMZFG010000173.1 GCA_947306035.1 uncultured Clostridia bacterium
AAAAAGCCCCCGGACGGGGGCTTGTTTTTTATTGTCTGCCCGTCAGGCGGCGCAGGAACGCGGTACTTGCGGCCAGGGCGGCGGCAAGGTCGTCTTTCGGCAGTCCCGCCTCGATGCTGACGCGCCCGTCGTAGCCCGCGGCGGCGAGCGCCCCGAAAAAGGCGGCGTAATCGCAGTCGTCGTCCGGTTTCGGCAGGGCGCGGTTTGCGGGGTTGGAAACGTGGATGTGGCACAGCAGGTCGCGGTTGTCGGTCAGCGTGGAAAACGGCTCGCCGGCGGCGGCCATGTGAAAGAGATCGGCTGTCAGGCGCACCCGGGGGTGAGCGAGACGGCGGCAGAGTTTTGCCCCCTCGCCGACGGTGTTGACAAGATCCGTTTCCATAGCCGTAAGGGGTTCTACGGCCACGGTCATATCGTATTCCTGCGCCAAGTCGCCCGCCAGCGCGACGACCTCTTCAAACTGCGGCAACGCCGCTTCCTGCGACAGTTCCGGCCCCGCTTTGCGGGCCGCGCCGCTGCCGAGCACGGCCACGCGCACGCCGAACGCCGCCGCTTTGTCATAGGCGCGGCGGATATAGTCCCGAATGGCAAAAAGGTCGCGCCGCGGCCCCACCAGACGCATCGCGGCGGGAAAGAAACCGTTGGCGCTCTCGGCCAAAAGGCCCGACGCGGCAAGGCACGCTTGCCAGTCCGTCAGTTCCGCGGGCGAGAGATCGGCCACGCGCGAGAGATTGAGTTCGACGTAGTCGAGCGTCCCCGCGGGCAGGGGCAGTTTTGCGGGGGAAAGACAGGCACCGATACGCATGTTTTTCTCCTTTTGGCGGCAGGGGCCGCGCGGGGGTCAGTCTATTCTTTCAAAATACGGCACGTCCGCCTCGGTCACGGTCAGCGTCACCGTTCGGCCGCCGACGTATTCACGGCCGTCAAAGCCGCGCCAGCGGCCCTCGGGCAGAGGCACGGCGCGCTCGGTCTGCCCTTTGACGATGACGGGCGCGACCAGTATGTTTTCGCCCAGCATAAAGGCGTCCTGCACGTGCGCGTAACCGCGGTGCGGGTAGTTGTATTCCAGCGCGCGCAGAATGGGCTCGCCCGTGCGGCAGGCGTCCTTGACCAGCGCCAGGATCTTTTCGGAAAAGGCGTTGTGCAGATCGTGCGCCGCCTTGACTTTTTGCAGGTGTTCGGCGTCGACCGCCTCCCAGGGCGCCCAGGAGAACTGCATCATGGGGAACAGCGCGGAGCATTGCGCCATGCGCACGAACAGCTCCGGGTCTGCCGGCACGCCGAGGGCTTTATCCAGCCATTCGCCGCCGCCCACCATGTCGGGGCAGACGAAGGGGTGGCCGAGCAGGCCCTGCGCCACGGCGTTGGGGATCAGGGTGTTGAGACCGTCGTCGTCCCAGTTGCGCCGCTTGTCGCGCAGACGTTGGATGCTGCGTTTGCCGCCGCCCTTGAACGTGTCTTTGAACTCGTGAAAGCGGTACGCGGTGCCGAAATCGTTCCAGGCGATGTTGCGCTCGGCGGCGGTAAAACGGTCGTCGGCTTCGCCGTTGATGGGGTTATGCGCGGTGTAATCGTCGAGTATGCCGCCGTCGAATTTGAAGCCGTCCACGCCGTAGTCGTGCATCAGCGCGTGCAGCTGGTCGCCGAGCAGTTTGCGGTCGCACTCTTTGGTAAAGTCCAGAATGGCGCTGTAGCCGTTCCACCATTCGATGATGGCGATCTGCCCTTCTTTGGTGCGCAGAAAATGTTTGGTAGGGCAGAAATGGGGCGCGGAATGCCGCACGAACCAGAGCCCGTCGGGCGAGACGTAGGGCACGACCCACAGCATGACTTTGAAGCCCATGGCGTGCAGTTCTTCGATCATGGCTTTGGGGTCGGGGAATTTCAGTCGGTCAAAAGTCCAGTCGCCGTAGCGGTTCTGCCACCCCTCGTCGATCATGAGAATGCCGGGGCGAAAGCCGTTTTCGACGATGGCGTGCGCGTATTGCAGCACGCCCGCCTGCGACTGGTCGTAGGTCAGCTGCATCCAGGTGTTGTACTGCGGCACGCGGAAAAATTCCGCTTCCGGCAGGTCGCCGCGCGGCGGAAAGTGCGCCCGCATCGCGCCGAGATAGGCGTCTTTTAAGGTGGAGCCGAACGTCTCCAGCGTCACGCCCTCGCCCTCGATGTCAAAAACGCCGTTTTGAATGCGGCAGAAAAAGGGCTGCTCCGACCAGATGCACCGCCCCTTGTCCGAGAGGTACATGGGCATGGTCTGGTTGCAGGCGCTGACCCGAAAATCGCGCTCCAGGTCGGTCGAACGGTCGTAGGGGGCTTTGGTGCCGTCGTTGGAAGTGCCGCCCCACCAGCATTCGCCTTCCAGCATATCGAACGTATATCGCATAGTCGTCCCTTTCTTATTCGGCCACGAAAATGAACGGATAGACCTCCTGCCCGCCGTCGATGAAGTAGGTCTCCACGTCGGCGTGAGCGTCGGCCAGGTATTGCGTCAGGGCGGTTTTGTCCGCCTCGGCCGCGTCTTTGCCGACGAAAACGGTCAGCATATATTTGCCGGTGCCCGTCAGCATTTTGTCGGCCAATGTTCTGGCGGTGTTGGCCAGCACGGGGTCGGCCGTCAGCATCTCTTTGCCGACAAAGCCGATGAAGTCGCCGTTTTTGATGGTCACGCCCGAAAGTTCCGCGTCGCGGATGGCGGGGGAGACGTAACCGGTGGCGGCGTGGGCAGTGGCCTCGTTGAGGGCGGCTTCCAGCGCGTCGGCGTCCGGCTCGTCAAAGTCGGCGGCGGCAATGGCGGTGTAGCCCGCGCCGAGGTCGCGGCTCTCGATGACGTGCACGGCGGCCTTGTCGTAGATCTCGGCTGCCTGTTTGGCCGCCATGACGATGTTGCCGTTGTTGGGGAACACGAAGATATGCTCGGCTTTTACCTTGTCAAAGGCCGCGAGAAAATCGGCGGTGGAGGGGTTTTGCGTCTGCCCGCCGTCAACGACGGCGTCCACGCCGAGCTGCAGGAAAGTGTCGCGCACGCCCGCGCCCGCGGCCACGGCCACCATGCCGTAGCGTTTCGGCGGCTCGGCGGCGGCTTTTTCTTCGGCCTCGATCTCCTCTTTGACCGTCTCGTTGTGCTGTACGGACATATTCTCGATCTTGACGGTCAGAAACTCGCCGAACTGCCGGCAGAAAGCCAGCACCTTTTCGGGCGTCAGCGTATGCACGTGCAGTTTGACGATGGTGCCCGTTTTGAAGGACACCACCGAGTCGCCGA
>CAMZFG010000174.1 GCA_947306035.1 uncultured Clostridia bacterium
CTCTCCGCCATGATGAAGGCCAGGGGCCCGTCGGGAACGCCGCGCTCGCCGAGGTTGTGGCTGTCGTCGGTGGCGAGCAGGGGCAGATAATAGCCGTCGCGCGCCAGCATATCCACGATCAGCGAGGAGTCTGCCCGGCGGCAGGAACCCACGCCCGAGGTGGTGTTCCAAATCTCGGTGGCGTCAAAACCGCAAATGCGCTCGATGGCGTCCGGCTTGTCGAGCGACCAGGCGGGGTGCCCCAGGACCGCCAGACCCCCCGCGGCGTGAACGGCGTTCACAATGGTCTGCGGATCGGCACCCTTCTGCAGGTCGGGCTCTTTTTCGGCAAACAGGCACACGATGTGCCACACCTCGTCGGCGCGGTACTGATCCTGAATGTGATATTCCGCGCCGGAAAGTATGGGTAGACCGCCGATCACGCCCCCGTTCTGATAGACCCAGTGGTCGGTCAGCGCGACGGCGTCATAGCCCGCCGCACGGTAGACGGCCGCCAGTTCCTCGGGCGTTTTTCTGCCGTCGGAGGCGGTCGTGTGGTGATGCAGGCCCAGTTTGACACGGTTTTTGCCTAACAGATCGCGGTACATGACGTGCTCCTTTTGCTGATATCCCCGTCAGGTCGCGGGCGGATCGTCCGGCTCGGCGGGTTCGTTTTTCGCCACGTCCGGCTCCGTTTCGCATCCGGTCGCGGGCAATGCTTTTGCGGGTCTGCGATAATAGGTATCGGGAAAGATCTTATCCCGCCGGCGATAGAGCGCCAGCATGAGAAGCGTACCGAGCACGCCGCCCGCCAGAAATTCGCCGATGAAAACGGCTAAAAACGTCAGCGGCAGGGTCACGGGCAGATTGAAAAACAGGAAAGGCGACTCCAGATCCTGCCCGCCGCAGTAGACGTAGTAGACGACGAACGGCACGATCAGCGTGTTGCTGATGACGTTCGGCCACGGGGCGGCAAAGCGCCATTTGCGCAAAAGCGCCGCCGCGACCGCGCCGATCAGTGTTGCCAGCGTGCCGAACACCATGTCGAGCGGCGCGGCGCCCGTCAGGATATTGGCGAGAAGGCAACCGACGGTCAGGCCCGGCACGGCGGATAGCGTGAAGAACGGCAGCACGCACAGCGCCTCGGAAATGCGGAACTGCACGGCGTTCTGACCGGAAAGGCCGAAGAGCGCCGACAGCCAGGTCAAGACCACGTACAGCGCGGCGATGACGCCTGCTTGTGCCACGAACAGCACATGACGGTGTGTTTTTTTGTTCATTTTTCTATGCTCCTTAGTTTTGTTTTAGGTGAGGATGGTTTCGAACTCACCGCGGGGTACTTATCGAATGACGCCCGATTTTTCCAGAGCGTCGGTCACCTCGGCGTACATATAGAGCGAGCCGAGGGAGAAGAGGGGCAGACCGCTCTCACGGGCGGCCGCCACGGCGGCCGAGACGGCCGCGGGAACGGTATCGAACGGCGTGGCCTCGACGCCCTCGGCACGGAAGGCGGCCGCATAGTCGGCGGCGGGCAGAGCGCGGGGGTTATCGGGCGTCAGGGTGAAGACGGCAGCAGCCAGCGGCGCCAGCGTTTTTACCATACCGTTATAGTCCTTATCGGCCATGACGGCCGTCAGCAGCAACACTTTTTGCCCCGGAAAATAATGCGCGATACTGCGAGCGGCGGCGGCGATGCCCTCCGGGTTGTGCGCGCCGTCGGATATGATGAGCGGATCGTCGCACAGTTTTTCAAATCGACCCGGCCAGCGCACCTTGGAAAGCCCCTCTCGCACGGCCTCTTCGGGCAGGTCGAGCCCCCGTTCGCGCAGGCGGTCGACGGCGCACAGCACCGTAGAAAGGTTCTGCGGCTGATAAAGTCCGAGCAGCGGGATAAACACGTCTTTATGCGTTCCAACCGACAGCAAGGTGCCGGAAATCGTCGTTTCAACGTCGGTCGCCGGGGTGTCTTCCGCGGCGTAGAACGGCGCGCCGGCCTCGCGGGCTTTCGCCTCGATGACGGCACGGGCCGCCCGGTCGTGACCGCCCCACACGACGGGGGCGCCCGGCTTGATGATGCCCGCCTTTTCGGCGGCGATCTGCTCCACGGTGTCGCCGAGAACGGCGCAATGGTCGAGCGCGATGCCGGTGATGATGCAGAGCAGTGGGTCTTTGATGATGTTGGTGGAGTCGAGCCGACCGCCCATGCCCACTTCCAGCACTACCACGTCGCAGCCCTTCTCTTTGAAATAGAGCAGCCCGACGGCGGTGATCAGTTCAAATTCGGTGGGCGCGTCGGTCATGGCGTCGGCAAACGGGCGCACACGGGACGTGAAATCGGCCAGATCCCGCTCGGAGATGGGCTGCCCGTCAAAACAGATGCGCTCGGTAAAACGTTTGATATACGGCGAGACGAACAGGCCCGTATGATAGCCCGCGGCGCGCAGCACGCTCTCAGTCATGGCCGAAACGGAGCCCTTGCCGTTGGTGCCCGCCACGTGCACGAAACGCAGACCGTCCTGCGGGTCGCCGAGCGCGTGCATCAAGGCGGTGATGCGCGCAAGGCCGGGGCGACTGCCCTTCCACGAGACGGAGTGGATGTAGTCGAGCGCCTCGTCGTAGGTCATGGTTTTCGCGCCCCGTTTGCCGCCTTTTTGCGGCATCAGGCCGTCGAGATGACGCGCGATCTGCTTGTTGTGCCACAGCGCGAACAAGAGGAACGCCTCGACCGCGGCGATGCCGACGTAGACGGGCAGGCGCCAGACGAGCAATGCCCAATGGTAACCGAAAGTATAAAGGGCGATGGTCTTGAGTATCACCGAGCCGACCAGTTGTGCCGAACATTCGACGAGCAGAACGGCCCAAAAGCGGCGGCTGCGCAAGACCCAGCGCCCCAGCACGCCCGACACGACGCCGACCGAGGCGGCCGCCACCGTGATGAGCGGGAACGGGGTCTGCCCCGCCATCAGGCAGCTCGACAGATCCGCCACCACCGCCACGGCCGCGCCCACGACGGGGCCGAAAGCCATGCCGGAGAAAATGATGGGCAGATTTTCAAAGGTGACGCGCAGAGGCCCCGTGCCGAAGATGAGTTTGGCGAGATACGCCAGCACCACGCTCATGGCGGCCATCATGGCCGAGAGCGTCAGCACGCGCAGGCCGCGGTTGAAGCCGCTGCGGCGGGGTGCGCCGTTGCGGGTCGAAACGACTTTGTTTTGCATAAAAAACCTCCTTTCCCGATCTCATCGAAAAAAGAGGCGCAAGCACTCGATTCGGAT
>CAMZFG010000175.1 GCA_947306035.1 uncultured Clostridia bacterium
AGCGTGTTTTACCGCAACGACCTGACCGTGTTCGGCGGCGACGCCGGCGTCATCTACGTCTCGACGGAAGAGGACGAGGAATACGGCGGGTGGTTTTACATGTACACCTCGGGCAACGACGGCGTGGTGCTGCAGCAGTACCGCGACGGACACCGTTCCTGCATCACCTGCCTGCGCAGCAAAGACTTAAACGACTGGGAACTGTGCGGCGCGGTGGACAACGGCTTTGCCTGCCGCATCGAGAGCGGCGAATGGGTGCTGGAGCGCACCTGGGCGCCCGAGGTGCTGCGCAACCCGCAGAACGGCAAATACTATATGTATTTCTCCGCCTACTCCTACTGGCGCGAGGATCTCGTGGATATCGAGGAGGGCACGGCCGACCTGTTCCCGGCGAAAACGGCGGAGGACGCCCCGAAAAACGACAACTTCATGGGCGCGGTGCTGGTCAGTGACAGACCCGTGGGGCCGTTCCGGCTTGCCAACAGCGCGAACGACCGCTATTTCAAGGGGCAGCCGAACGCCAACGGCGATACGCTGACGTTCAAGACCCCGCAGATCAATATTTACGGCTGGTTCCACCATCACGCGGATCACGGGCAGTACCTGAACGAAGAGTTCCCCATCATCGATCCCTCTCCCTTCCTCGCCTCGAACGGCAAACTGTACCTGACCTTCTGCCGCCACAAGAGCACCAATCACCCCCGCCTTGTCAACAACACCTACGACGGTAAACTGGATGCCACCAGCTGCCTTTGGATCATAGAGATGCACGACGACTGGGTGACGCCCAAATACGAAACGCTGACCAAGATCACCGAGACCAACTACATCAGCGTGACGCGCAACGAGGACGCCCCCTGCTGGGACGAGGTCAACGGCTATACGCTCCACGGCTATTTTAAAGAAAACGCCGCCACCTGGGCCAAATACGACGACGGCGAGAGCAACGGCAACGGCGAGGGCCACATCAACGAGGCGCCGCAGCTCTACGAAAAGGACGGCCGCTTTTATCTGTGCTATTCCCCGCGCGGCTACGAGAGCCGCCTGTACGACGTCAAGCAGGCCATTTCCGACGGCGACATCACGGGCCCCTACACCAAACTGCCCGCCGAGTACGCGCGGGTGTTCGGCGCCAATCTCGCCAAGATCGACGCGGAGACCGGCATGACTTCGACGGGACACCACGCTTTCGTCTCCGTCAAGGGCGAGTTGTTCTGCGTCTATTTCGTGCACGCCGACCCGAAGAACGCCTCGACCGCCGCGCGGGACGGCCGCGTTTACGCCGTAGACCGCATCGACTTTATCGACCGGGGCGAATACGGCGTGCTGCTCTACGGCAACGGCCCGACCGGCACGCTGCAGTTCAAACCCGACGTGACGACGGGGCTGCGCAACGTCATGCTGGACGACGGCGTGACCGTGACCGCCACCGCGGGCGAGGGCACGGAATATCTTTACGACAACAAACTGATCGTGCAGGACTACTTCAAAAAGATGCAGTTTGCCTGCGAGGGCGCGACCGAGATCACGATCACGTTCGACAAGCCCAAAGAGATACGGGCGCTGTCGGTCTTCAACGCCTACGAGTACAAATACGGCTTTTCGTGCATCGACCGCATCGCCTTTGAGGTGACGGAAAAACCCGGGTGGTTCCCCGAGGACAAGGCGTTTTCGAGTACGATCACGATGGAGAACGTCGGCTTCAATCCCAACTATATCCGAACGGGCGACCGCGGCGTCTATATCGCGACCGGCGCCGCCGCGAACGTTTCGTTCAACCCGATGAAAGTCAGTTCCATCACCATCACGATCTCGCAGAAACTGTCGAGCGACACGAACAACGAGACCATTAAGATCTCTGAGATCAAAGTGCTGGGAGGTGACGCGGCATGAAAAAAACGCTGCAAAGAACGCTGCTGTGCGTGATTGCCCTTTGCCTTGCCGCGGCGTTGCTCACCGGCTGCAAAAAAACGCCCGTCGAAGAGGCGGAGACCCCCGTTCCGGGCGCGTACGTCTGGAACTACGATCGGGCATTTGCCGACGAGCACGACGCCGATATGGTCATTGACGGCGTGCTGGACGAGGAACGGTGGCAAAACCAGCATTACCTCACCTTTACCGACGCCGGCGTGACGATGCAGTACACCACCGTTTTCACCGAATACGGCGTTTATATCGGCGCGAAGGCCGAGGGCGACCGGATACGGTGGAAGGGCCGGTTCAACTTTTCCGGTTTCTGGCAGGATACCTCGCTCAACTCGGCGTTCGGCTTCAAGATCCAGGGCAAGGACGTGACCGAGGAGCACGCGACGACCGTGTTCAACTTCTTTATCGACGCCAAGAACGCCGCCTCGCGCAATCAAACGCGCTTCGAGGCCAAGGCGACCACGGACGGCGACGTGGATAAGGGCACGGCCAACGCGATGACGGCGGAACTGTTCGTGAGTTGGAAGGCCCTGAACGTCAAGATACCGAAAGGCAAATCGTACCCCGATTATATCCGCATCTTCCCCGCCTATCGGCACGTGGTCAGCACGTCGGTCTCGCCGAACAACAAGTGGCTGTATCCGCTGTTTGCCGAATACGGTGAGAGCAGACTGCTGTGCCGCAGCCGCTTCAACGACGGCGGCTACGTGAACTACGAGCGCGAGGGCGCCCTGCTCGGCAACGCGGGAAACGGCATTTCCATGTCCGACGGGTGGAACCTCTCCAAACTGGTGACGGAAACGGGCAAGAGTCTCGTCACCTCGGATACCTACCACAATCAGGCCATCTTTTTCAAAGGGATCAAGGCGAACAACTATATGTACGAGACCACCGTCAAGTTCAGCGACGAGTCGTGGGGGCTGTACGGCCACGCCGGCGTGTGCGACATGATCGACGCGGAGCGCTTCAACGCTTTCTATATCGTCGGTTCCAGCGTCAAGGCGGGCACGACGCGCCTGGAATACTGCACGGTGAACTTTCACGGTGAGAACGGGGCCGCCTGGAACCAGAAAGACGAGGGCACGTTCACCGTTCCATCCGGCAAGAACCCCTACCGCGACGGCGTGAAGATCACCGTCATCAAAAAGGGCGGCACCCTTTACTATTTTATCTACGACACGCTGGTGCTGACCAAGACCATCGACTGGCTCTCCGGCAAATCCTGCCCGGGGCTTTACACCATGTCGCGCATGGCGACGTTCTCCGGGTATTCCGTGACCGATTACACGGGCAAAAACAGTCAGCTGGAAGCGCTGATCCGGTCGAA
>CAMZFG010000176.1 GCA_947306035.1 uncultured Clostridia bacterium
CGGGCGCAAACGCCTTTTTGAGATTGTCGAGCCGCTCTTTGGCGGTCAGTTTCTTTTGCTGTCTGCCGTCACGGCGACGCACGAGCAGCCGTTCTGCCGCGATGCCCGTTTGCCGTGAGAGCGCCTTTGCCAGTTCTTCGGCCTGATCGACGCCGTACCGGCAGAAAGCGCGCCGACCGCGCGGCAGATACGTCAGCACGCATCTCTCTTTGTCGACGCCCTCTTTCTCCAGCGTTTGTAAAAGGCCCGGGCGCAGTTCGCCCGCCAGAAAATCGAACAGGCGACGGCGGCGTTGGCGTTTGGCGCGCCACACGACGGTGCGGATCGGAAACTGCGCTTTTTCCTCACCGTAAGGCCCCAATTTGACCAGCGTTCCTACACCCGCCTGCTTCATGGCGGGCGTGGCGCAGCGGCAATCCGGATACGTTTCAAAACACGCGGGACATTGCGCGCGCAGCGCCGCCTCCCACAGATACGCGCAGTCCGGGCAGAGCGGCGGCGCGGCGCGACCCGGCGTCAGCGGCAGGCGCTCGCCGCACACAAGGCAGCGCGGCGGCAGAAACAACTCAAAGAGCAGGCAACCGGCTTTCATCGTGTCATGCCTCCGGCGATCAGCCGATCACGAAGGCCCGTATAACGCATGATCTGCTTGCCGTTTTGCACCATGGCGGCGGCCACTTCTTCACGTCCCACCAAAATGACCATGCGCTGGGCGCGCGTGACGGCGGTATAAAAGAGGTTGCGGGTGAGCAGCGGCGCGGGGGCGGACCCCAGCGGCAGGATGACGACGGGATATTCGCTGCCCTGGCTTTTGTGCACCGTGACCGCGAACGCGGGTTCCAGATCGTCGAGATCGGCGGTATCGTACGTGGCGTGGCGGTCGTCATAGGCCACCGTGAGGGCGTGATTTTTGACGTCAATCTCCTCGATGAGGCCGATGTCGCCGTTGAAGACGCCGCACCCGTTTTCCGAGCCCCGTTCCCAGGCGAGTTCGTAGTTGTTGCGGGTCTGCATGACCCGATCGCCCTCCCGGAACACGCGGTCGCGCACGGTGATCTCACGCTTATAGGCCGCGGGCGGGTTGAGCGCGGCCTGCAGGGTCTTGTTGAGGTTCTCGGTGCCCGCCTCGCCCCGCCGTGAGGGCGCGATGACCTGCACGCCGCCCACGACCCCGGGGCCGTAAGCACGCGGCAGACGCGAGAGGCAAAGATCTGCAATGGTGTCGGCAATGTCACGATCCCGCCGGCGCGGCAAAAAGAAAAAGTCGTTGTTTTTCGTGCAGAGGTCGGGCATTTCGCCCCGGTCGATGGCGTGGGCGTTGGTGACGATGAGACTGCCCTCGGCCTGCCGGAAGATCTCGGTCAGCGCCACGGTGGCAAAACGCCTCGACGCGATGATGTCGCGCAGCACGTTGCCGGGGCCGACGGGCGGCAGCTGATCGGCGTCGCCGATGAACAAAATGCGCGCGCCCGATTTGACGGCACGCAGCAAAGCGGCCGTCAGCGGCGTATCCAGCATGGAGCTTTCGTCGACAATGATGACGTCCTCGTCGAGCAGGTTGTCCTCGTTGCGCGCAAAAGCGGCTTTTTCGCCCTCGTTATAGCTCATTTCAAGCAATCTGTGCACGGTTTTGGCCTCGGCCGAGGTGGCCTCGGACAGCCGTTTGGCGGCACGCCCCGTGGGGGCGGCCAGCGCCACGCGCAGGCCCATGCTGTCAAAAATGCGCAAAAGCGCCCGCACCACGGTGGTCTTGCCCGTGCCGGGGCCGCCGGTCAATACCATCACGCCGTTTTCCAGCGCGGCGGCAATGGCCTTTTTCTGCAGCGCGGCGTAGGTGATGCCGCCCTGCTTTTCCTCCCGGGCAATGAGCGTTGCCACGTCGCCCGCGCCGAGCGCGGCGGTTGCGCGGTCGAGCAGCGTCAGGCGGTCGGCGATCAGCCGCTCGTTTTCGTAGGACGTTTTATCAAAACAATAGACCGTTTCGCCCTTTTCGGTACGCACCCGCAGTTTGCGGATGCGCCGCTCGTTCGACAGCGCCGCGATGGCGGAAGCGACCAGTTCTTCCGGCACCGACAGCAGATCGGCGGCCGCCGCGCGCAGTTTGTCCTCCGGCAGGCAGGTGTGGCCGTTGGCCGAGGCGTTGTAGGAGAGCGTATAGAGCACGCCGCTCTTGATGCGCGGCATCCCGTCCGGCGCGAAACCGAGGGCTTTTGCCAGCGCGTCTGCCTTTTCAAACCCGATGCCCTCGATCTCGTCGCACAGGGCGTACGGATCTTTTTTGGCCTTGTCCACGGCAGAAGCGCCCCAGGCGTTGCAGATGCGCACCGTGAGCGTGGCGCCGAAATGGTCGCGGAAGAACATCATGGCCGTGCGCACGCCCGACTGGCGGCGGAATTCGGCCGATACCTCGTCGGCGGAGCGGCGGCTGAACCCCGGGATCTGCGTCAGCCATTCGGGGTGGTTTTCCAGCACGTCGAACGTGTCCTCGCCGAACAATTCGACCAGTTTCTGCGCTTTTTTGGGGCCGATGCCGCGCACGGCGCCGGAAGAAAGATAGCGGAGAATGGCCGCGCTGTCGGAAGGCAGTCGCTTTTCAAACTGCGTCACCGAAAACTGCCTGCCGTATTTGGGGTTGTGCACCCAGCGGCCGTAAACGGTGAGTTCGTCTCCCTCCGCCACGTACGGCATGACGCCCACCAGCGTGACCAGTTCGTGCCCGTCGGTGCCGAAATCCAGTATGGTGTAGCCGTTCTGCTCGTTGGCGTAAATGACGCCCTCGACGCTGCCGGTCAGTTTTTCCACCCCGTCCGGGGCTTTTTGCTCTTCCACGGGCACGGTCTCTCCTTTCTCAATCGTTAAAATCCACGTAAAAACAAGCGACGCCCGCCGCCTCGAGACGCTCGCGCAGTTCCGCGTGGCCGATCAGCGTCGTATCGATCAGCGCCACGGTGCGCCCGCTGCGCCCCGCAAAGAAATTTTCGTGTGCGGCTTGCAGCAAAAGCGCCGTCTGTTCCTCGTCCGGCAGATGCCGGATCTCCAGCGCCGTAAAAAGGTCGGGCGGAACAAAAAAGGCCGACACGACCCACCGCAGGATCGCGTACAGACCGAAGACGGCCAGAACGGCCACCGCGATCTCCGCCGCCAGCATCATACGATCACCCCCCGTGGGGAGTATATGCGGCGGCGCGGCCGGGGGACAAAAGCCGCCGCCCGAGGGGGG
>CAMZFG010000177.1 GCA_947306035.1 uncultured Clostridia bacterium
TACGACCTGACCAAAGGCCGCATCACCTGGCGCGCCAAATAAGCGCTTTGATCGCGCAACAATTCTGATGAAAGGAATGGTAGATACAAATGAAAGTGAGACCATCCGTCAAGAAAATCTGCGAAAAGTGCAAGATCATCAAGAGAAAAGGCCAGATCATGGTCATCTGTGAAAATCCCAAGCACAAGCAGAGACAGGGTTAAACCCAAAGAAAAGAAAGAGGTGAATTAAATGGCTCGTATTGCAGGTGTTGATATTCCCAACCAAAAACGAGTGGAGATCGCGCTGACCTATATCTACGGCATCGGCCGCAAGAGTGCAAACGACATTCTGGCGAAGACCGGTATCAATCCGGACACCCGCGCCAAGGACCTGACCGAAGAGGAGATCGCCCGTCTGCGTGACGAGATCGAGACTTCGTACCACGTGGAAGGCGACCTTCGCCGCGACGTGGCGCTGAACATCAAGCGCATGGTCGAGATCAACTGCTACCGCGGCATTCGCCACAGAAAGGGCCTGCCCGTTCACGGTCAGCGTACCAAGACCAACGCGAGGACCCGCAAAGGTCCCGCCAAGACCATCGCCAACAAGAAGAAGTAAAGGAGAGAGACGAAAATGGCTAACGCTTCCGCTAAAAAAGTCGTTAAGAAACGCCGCGAGCGCAAGAATATCGAAAAAGGCGCCGTGCATATCAGCGCGACTTTCAACAATACCATTGTGACCGTCACCGATACGGCGGGCAACGCGATCTCCTGGGCTTCTGCCGGTGAACTCGGCTTCAAGGGCTCTCGCAAATCCACGCCTTTTGCCGCCGGCGCCGCCGCCGAACAGGCCGCCCGCGCCGCCATGGAGCACGGCCTCAAATCCGTCGAGGTCTACGTGAGAGGTCCCGGGTCGGGCCGTGAGTCCGCCATCCGCTCGCTGGAGACCGTCGGTCTGCAGGTCACCATGATCAAAGACGTGACCCCCATCCCCCACAACGGCTGCCGTCCGCCTAAACGCCGCCGCGTCTGATTATTTCGAGGAGGTAAACGAAAATGGCAAGATATACAGGTCCCGTATGCCGCATGTGCCGCCGCGAGGGAACCAAACTGTTCCTCAAAGGTGAGCGTTGCACCTCCGGCAAGTGCGCGTTGGATCGCAGAAGCACGGTGCCCGGTCAACACGGCGCCGCCAACAAAAAAGTCAGAGAGTACGGCATGCAGCTGCGCGAAAAGCAGAAGACCAGACGGTACTACGGCGTGCTGGAAAGACAGTTTGCCAACTACTTTGAAGAGGCCGATCGCCAGACCGGCATGACGGGTGAGAACCTGCTTGTGCTGCTGGAGCGCCGCCTTGACAACGTGGTGTACCGCATGGGCATGGCCGAGAGCCGCAAAGAAGCCCGCCAGCTGGTGCTGCACGGTCACTTTACGCTCAACGGCAAAAAGGTCACCATTCCCTCGATCTCCGTGCGCGTCGGCGACGTCATCACCGTCAAAGAGAGCAGCCGCGACAGCGCCAAGATCAAAGGGCTGATGGAAGGCCTGGCATCCAAACTGTCCCCGAAGTGGCTGGAAGTCGACAAAGAGAACGCCGTTGCCAAAGTGGTGGCTCTGCCCGCCCGCGACGACATCGACTTTGACTTCAACGAGCAACTCATCGTCGAGTTGTATTCCAAATAATCCGCAGCGTCGCCGGCGCCGCGGTTATCGGTCGCCGACGGCATCCATCCCGCCGCACGGTTTGCGGCACCCAAAATTTGAAATGGAGGATTTATTGGAATGCTTGAAATTGAAAAGCCGAACATTACCATCGCCGAAATGAGCGATGACGGAACACGTGGAGTTTTTGTCGTTGATCCCCTTGAGAGAGGGTACGGCATCACCCTCGGCAACTCGCTGCGCAGGATCATGCTCAGCTCGCTCGAAGGCGTGGCCGTGACCAGCATCAAGATCGACGGCGTGCTGCACGAGTTTTCCACGATCCCCGGTGTGAAAGAAGACGTGACCGAGATCGTGCTGAACGTCAAGGGCATCATCGCCAAGCTGTTCAGCTCCGCGGCCAAGATCGCCGTTATCGACGTGACCGGCCCCCGCGAGATCACGGCGGGCGACATTGCGCAGGATGCGGATCTTGAGATCCTCAACCCCGAGCATCACATTGCCACCCTTTCCGACAATCAGCGGTTCTACATGGAACTGACCTTTGACAAAGGGCGCGGCTACGTGTCGCAGGAGCGCAACAAACAGCAGGCGTCTATCGCCATGGGCAACGTCTCCGCCCCCATCGGCACCATCTTTACCGATTCCATCTACACACCGGTCTACAAAGTGAATTACTCCGTGGACAGCATTCGCGTGGGTAACAACACCGATCTTGACAAACTGACCGTCGAAGTCCTGACCAACGGGACCATCACGGCCAAAGAGGCGATTTCTCTCGGAGCCAAGATCCTCAACGACCATCTCAACTTGTTTGTCAATCTGACCGATACGGCCCGTGAGACAGAGACCATGGTGGAAAGCAAAGAGAACATCAAAGAAAAGGTCCTTGAGATGACCATTGAAGAACTTGACATGTCGGTGCGCAGTTTCAACTGCTTAAAACGCGCCGGCATCGACACGGTCGAAGATCTCATCAACCGCACCGAGGGCGACATGATCAAAGTGCGCAACCTCGGCAAGAAATCGCTTGAAGAAGTTATCCAGAAACTGCACTCTCTCGGCCTCGACCTGAAAAAGGAAGAGGAGTAAGTGCGCCAACAGTAAACTGATTAGGAGGGAAATAAAATGCCCGGAAGAAAACTCGGCAGACCCACGGCGCACCGCAACGCCATGCTGCGGGGCCTGGTGACCTATCTGCTGGAGAACGGCTCTATCGAGACCACGCTGGCTCGCGCCAAAGAAGTCCGTTCCATGGCGGAGAAAATGATCACGCTCGGCAAGAAGAACACGCTTGCCAGCCGCCGTGCCGCTCTGGCCTATATCACCAAAGAGGACGTCGTGACCAAACTGTTCAACGAGATCGCTCCCAAATACGCCGACCGCAACGGCGGTTACACCCGTATCTTCAAAATGGGTCCCCGCCGCGGCGACGCCGCCGAAATGGCCCTGATCAAACTGATCGAGGACTGATCGGCTCTATCATAAAAACCCCCGCCTACGGGCGGGGGTTTTTGTTTGCCGGCATTGACAAACGACCGCTTTTCATATACAATAAAAAGAAAGACACGG
>CAMZFG010000178.1 GCA_947306035.1 uncultured Clostridia bacterium
GCTGGATGCGCGGGGAGGGCATCAACGTCACCCTGCTCAATTTCGGCATCCGGCAGCTCGGCCTGATGCTGGCCGTCAGCGTGGGCGTGGCCCTGATCTCCTCCTTCCTGCCCGTCTGGCGCATCGCCAGAAAAAAGCCGGTCGACGCCATCAAAGACCGCTGAACAAACACGCCTCGGCCGCCCGGAAACGGGCGGCCTTTTTCGCTGCGCGGGCTCCGTTTTTTGCGACAGACAAAGAGCGAGGATTTCGGAGATTTCGCGAGATTTCGGGAGATTAAGCGAGTTTTTTCGAGAAAACTTGAAAAAAGTTCGGGTTTATTCCGGCTCATTGCGTCAGGTTTCAAATATTTTCGATTTTTTTTGCAAAACCTATTGCATTTCGGGGGGCTATCTGTTACAATAGCGCTTGTGATATGGTCTCCCCCCCTGAAAGGGGACCCATTCCGGAAATTTTTACTGCCAAAGGAGTATTTATGCGGAATGAACAACAAACTGATCGAACTGAGGTCCATCAGTAAGTCGTTTGACGGCGAGCAGGTGCTGTGCGGCATCGACCTCGACATCCACGACAAGGAATTTATCACCTTGCTGGGGCCCTCGGGCTGCGGCAAGACCACCACGCTGCGCATCATCGGCGGGTTTGAAACGCCCGACGAAGGCGACGTCATTTTCGACGGCGTGCGCATCAACGATCTGCCCGCGTATCAGCGGCAGGTCAACACCGTGTTCCAGCGCTACGCGCTCTTCCCGCACCTGAACGTGTACGACAACGTGGCTTTCGGCCCCCGCGTGCACAAGGTGGACGAAAAAGAGATCCAGAGCCGCGTGCGCGAAATGCTGGAAATGGCGGGCCTGAAAGGCTTTGAACACCGCCGCGTCACCACGCTTTCGGGCGGTCAGCAGCAGCGCGTCGCCATCGCGAGAGCGCTCATCAACAAGCCCCGCGTGCTGCTGCTCGACGAGCCGCTCGGCGCGCTCGACCTCAAACTGCGCAAGGATATGCAGAACGAACTCAAACGCATCCAGCGCGAAACGGGCATCACCTTTATCTACGTGACCCACGACCAGGAAGAGGCGCTCTCCATGTCCGATACCGTGGTCGTCATGGCGGGCGGCAAGATCCAGCAGATCGGCACGCCTACCGATATTTATAACGAGCCCGTCAACGCCTTTGTGGCGGATTTCATCGGCGAATCGAACATTCTCGACGGCGTGATGCCGGCCGACAGAAAAGCCCGCTTTGCGGGGCAGACCTTTGACTGCGTGGATAGCGGATTTGAAAAGAACGAGCCGGTCGACGTCGTCATTCGTCCCGAGGACGTAGACGTGGTGCCGGCGGAGCAGGGACAACTGCGCGGCACCGTGACCTCGGTCACTTTCAAGGGCGACTACTACGAGATCATCGTGGACGTGGCCGGCTTTAAGTGGATGCTGGAGACCTCCGACTACGTGGCTCCCGAGGCCGTCATCGGCCTGCACATCGAGCCGGACGCCATCCACGTTATGAAAAAGTCCGAGTTTTCGGGCATGTTCGGCGACTACTCCACCTTCAGCGACGAGTTTGACCAACTGGACAAACTGCCCGAGGAGGAGACGGAGGCGGACGAAGAGGCATGAAAAAAACGTCTGTCGTGCGCGGCGCGGTGTCCTCGCCCTACGTGGTGTGGACGGCGCTCTTCATCATCGCGCCGCTGCTTTTCGTGGTCTGGTTCGCCTTTACCGACGCGGGCGGCGCCTTTACCTTTGACAACATCAAGGGGCTTTCGACCTACGGGCAGAACTTTTTGATGTCCATCGGGTTCTCGCTGATCGCCACGGCGGTCTGCTTTATCATCGGTTATCCGCTCGCGTGGTGCATCGCCCGTTCTTCGCGGCGCGCCCGCGCGTTCCTCACCGTGCTCATCATGCTGCCCATGTGGACCAGTCTCCTGGTGCGCACCTACGCTCTGATGGCGCTGCTCGACAACGGCGGCATCGTCAACAACGTGCTGTCGAACATGGGCTTTCTCGGTGAGCGGCACCTGAACATCATCGGCAGCGAGGGCGCTGTCATTCTCGGCATGATCTACGACTTTCTGCCCTATATGGTGCTGCCCGTCTACACCTCGATGATCAAACTGGATATGCGCTACGTCGAGGCGGCCGCCGACCTCGGCGCCAGCGGAACGCGCACCATGTTCAGCGTCATTCTGCCGCTGACCAAACCGGGCATCATCTCGGGCCTGACCATGGTGTTCGTGCCCTCCATCTCCACCTTCTACATTTCGCAAAAACTGGGCGGCGGCTCGTTCGACCTGATCGGCGACACCATCGAGCGGCAGTTCCAGAACGCGGTGACCTACAACACGGGCGCTGCCATCTCGCTGGTCATGATGATCCTCATTCTCATCTCGCTCGGCATCATGAACCACTTTACCGACGAAAAGGAGGTAGTGGTACGATGAAAGTGCTTTCCAAAGTTTACATGACGATCATCTTTCTGCTGCTCTACGCTCCCATTCTGGTCGTCATCGTCTTTTCGTTCAACGATGCCGAGAGTTTGAGCGAGTTTTCCGCGTTTTCCTTCCACTGGTACGGCGCTTTGTTCGAGGACGAGGAAGCGCTGACGGCGCTGCGCAACTCGCTGATTTTGGCGGTCGTCTCCTCGGTGCTGGCCACGGTGCTCGGCGTTCTCGCCTCGTTCGCCATCGACCGCACCAAACGCAAATGGTGGGCGCGCACCATGCAGTCGGCCTCCGATATCCCCATGATGAACCCCGATATCGTGACGGGCGTCTCCATGATGCTGCTGTTCGTCGGCATTGCCGCCATTCTGAAAACGCAGCCGTTCCTCGGCGTGTGGACCATGATCGTGGCGCACACCACCTTCAACCTGCCCTACGTCATCCTCTCCGTGCTGCCGAAGTTCCGGGAAATGGACAGATCCCTCTCCGAGGCGGCGCTCGATCTCGGCTGCACGCCGGCCAAGACCTTTTTCAAAGTGGAACTGCCCTACATCGTGCCGGGCGCCGTTTCGGGCCTGATGATGAGCTTTGCGCTGTCCCTTGACGACTTCGTCATCAGCCACTTCGTCAGCTCGCCCGACTTCCGCACCCTGCCGCTCTACATTTACAATCAGACGGTGCACGACGTCAAGTTCAGCATGTACGCGCTCTGCACCCTGATCGTGTTCGTCATTCTCGGCGTGCTCGTCGCGGTCAACGTGGCGGG
>CAMZFG010000179.1 GCA_947306035.1 uncultured Clostridia bacterium
CTCTGGCAGGCGGCCTATGCCGAACTGTATTTTACAGACGTGCTGTGGCCCGATTTCGGCCCTGCCGATCTCGACGCCGCCATTGCCGAGTTTCAGTCACGCAAGCGCCGTTACGGCGGCGTATAACGGAGGTATCCTATGAGAACACGCATCATCACGGCGGTGGTCGCCATCACCTGCATTTTTCCGATCTTCTGGTTTTCGGAACCGCTCGGCATCGACCACCCGCTCTCCTATCTCTTTCCTTTGCTGTTCGCGCTGATCTCGCTGGTCTCCGTGTGGGAAATGCTGCATTGCATCGGGCTTGACCGCAACTGGTTCGTCAGTCTGCCGCTCTATTCCGCGGCTTTCGCGGCCCCCCTGCTGATGCGCGTCATGCGCGGGCACATGCGCCTGTACGTCCGCGCCGCGCTGCTGTTTGCCATGGTGTTTGCCGTTTATCTGTTTGCCGTTATCGTTTTTCACTACGGAAAAGTCAACATCGGCAAATTCGCGCTGGCTTTTATGACCTGTTTTTACATCATCGGCGCCAACGCCGCGGTCATTTACCTGCGCGACGTGCCGCAGCCCGGCGTCGGTCGCCTCTTGTTTGTCATTCCGTTCATTTTTGCCTGGATCACGGACACGTTCGCCTATTTCTGCGGCCGCCTGTTCGGCAAACATAAACTGATACCGAACGTCAGTCCCAAAAAGACGGTAGAAGGCGCCGTCGGCGGTTTCGTCTTCTGCGCCGTCACGGCCGTCGTGTATGGCGTGATCGTCAGCAAATGTTTTCACGTCACCCCGAACTACTGGGTGCTGGGTCTCGGCGGCATCGCCATCGGCGTCGTGTCGCAGATCGGCGACCTTATCATGTCCGCCATCAAGCGCGACGCGGGCGTCAAGGACTACGGCTGGATGCTGCCGGGTCACGGCGGCCTGCTCGACCGTTTCGACTCCAGCATGGCCGTCACGGTGCTTTTGACGGTGCTGACCTGCTACTGCCCCCTGTTCCGCTGATATGAAAACGGGGAACGAGATGCCGGGCGTTCTGCTGCTCGGCTCCACCGGCTCGGTGGGCGAACAGGCCGTTGACGTGGCGCGGCAGACGCAAATGCGCGTGGCCGCCCTGGCCGCGCACAAAAACCACAAGCGGGTCGAAGAACAGGCCCGCCTTTTGGGCGTATCCGCCGTGGCCATGACCGACGAGGCGGCCGCGCGGGAACTGCGCACGGCTCTTTTTGACACGAATATCCGCGTTTTCGGCGGGCAGGCGGGCCTGCTCGATATGATCCGCTCGACCGACGCCGATTTCGCCCTGAACGCCATTCTCGGCGAGGCGGGGCTTTTGCCGACGCTGGCGGCGCTGGAATCGGGCAAGCACCTGGCGCTTGCCAACAAGGAGTCGCTGGTCGTGGCGGGCGACCTCGTGATGAAGACGGCGAGAGCGCACAAGCGGCGCATCACGCCTGTCGACAGCGAGCATTGCGCCATCTTTCAGGCCTTGCGCGCCGGGCGGCGCCGTGAGATCAAAAAACTGATCCTGACCGCGTCCGGCGGCCCCTTTTTCGGCCGCAAAAAGGCCGATCTGGCCGGTATTTCCGTCAAGGAGACGCTGGCGCACCCCACCTGGCAGATGGGCGCCAAGATCACGGTGGATTCCGCCACGCTGATGAACAAGGGTTTTGAGATCATCGAGGCGGCGCACCTGTTCGGCGTTCCGGCCGACCGCATCGACGTGCTGGTACACCGGGAGAGCATGATACATTCCATGGTGGAATATATTGATAACAGCATAATTGCGCAAATGTCGGTTCCCGACATGCGTTTGTGCGTACAATATGCTCTGACGGCGCCGCGGCGCACGCCCGCCGTCATTCCGCCGCTTGATCTGGCGGCGATCGGCAAACTGACATTCGCCAAGCCCGACGAGGAGACGTTCGTGCTGCTGCCGCTCGCGCGCCGCGCGCTGAAAGTGGGCGGCGCCGCCACGGCGGTCGTCAACGCCGCCAACGAGGTGGCGGTGGCCGCGTTTCTTGCCGAAAAGATCTCGCTTTTGCGCATTTTCGATATCGTGACCCGCGTGTCGGACGATATGCCGCACGCAAAAACGGCCGTGACCCTGCCCGCGATCCTCGAGATGGACAAAGAGGCAAGGGAACGCGCCGCCGCTCTCTTGTAAACGAAGGAGAAACCATGACGACGGTACTGTATATCCTGCTGGCGCTGTTTGTGTTCGGCCTGCTCATCATGATCCACGAACTGGGGCATTTTTTGGTGGCCCGGGCTTTTCGCGTGGGCATTCATGAATTTTCCATCGGCATGGGCCCCAAAATTTTCTCCAAAAAGAGCGAAAAGAGCGGCATTGAGTATTCGCTGCGCGCCCTGCCCGTGGGCGGCTACGTCAGCATGGTCGGCGAAGAGGAAGAAAGCGACAATCCGGACGCTTTTACCAACAAGCCCGTCTGGCAGCGCATTCTGGTCATTCTGGCCGGCCCCATGATGAATATCCTGCTCGGCTTTTTGCTGACGCTGGTGCTGGTCCTTTCTTCCGGCCCGCTCGCCTCCAACACGGTGGGGCAGTTTTTGGACGACGCGCAAAGCCCCGCCTACGGCCTTGAGATCGGCGACACCGTGGTCAAAGTCAACCGCACGCGCGTGCACACCGGCAACGAGGTCATGTACGAGATCCTCAACAGCGGTTACGCGCCCGTTGACCTGACCGTCAGGCGCGGCGGCGAGACGATCGTGCTCGACGACGTGGTCTTTCCCGGCCTTGAGACCGAGGGCGTGCATTTCGGGCAGCCCGATTTTCGCGTCTATGCCGAAAAAACGACCTTTGCCTCGCTGATGAAGCACACCTGGTTCCGCTCCGTTTCCACGGTCAAAATGATCTTTGACCAGCTGCACGACCTCTTGCGCGGCCGCTACGGCCTCAACGCCGTTTCCGGCCCCGTCGGCATCACCGAGGAGATCGGCAAAGCCGCCAAAACGGGTATGACGACGCTTTTGTATCTGGTGACCGTCATCACCATCAACCTCGGCGTTTTCAATCTTTTGCCGATACCGGCGCTGGACGGCGGCCGGCTGCTGTTCCTTGTGGCAGAGGGCATCGCGCGCCGTCCGCTCAATCGCAAGATCGAGGGATATATCAACATGGCGGGGCTTTTGATCCTGTTCGCCGTCATGATCCTGGTCACCTGTAAGGATATAGCGGGGTTGTT
>CAMZFG010000180.1 GCA_947306035.1 uncultured Clostridia bacterium
GAAAAAGGACTCGCTGATCGCGCAGTTCTGGATCTATCTCTCCATCTCCCTGCTGTTGCTGTTCGGCTGTTTTCTGACGCTGAACAACGCGGAGCACCCCTCTACCACGTTTATCGTGATGCTGCTGATCACGCCGCTCTTTATGCTCGACAAGCCGTTCTTTATGGGCATTGAGCTGTTTGCGGCGTCAACGGTGTATCTGGTCTGGATGCACGGCGTCAAGTCGCCGCTTATCTGGAAGATGGATCTCGTCAATATCATCGCGTTTTCCGCCTCCGGCTTTTTCATTCACGTCATTATGAACTCGATCCGCATCAAAGAATTCGTGCTGACGCGCAGGATCAACATTCAAAAGGACACGGATGAGCTGACCGGCCTGAAAAACAAGGGGGCGCTCACCCGCGAGATCAACGAGTATCTGGCGGACCCCAAAAAGAGCAAAGGCATTCTGTTCATTCTGGATATAGACCGCTTTAAGGAGATCAACGACACCTACGGCCACGACGTGGGCGACGACGTCATCCGTCGGTTCGGCACGGTCCTCGGCGCGCACGATACCGCCTGCGAGATCGCCGGGCGTTTTGGCGGGGACGAATTTGTGTTTTTCAAAAAGGACTCGGATGACGCAAAAGAGGCCGAGGCCATCGCGCAGGATATTCTGGCGAAAACGTCGGAGCAGATCGCGCTGCCCGGGGGCAACGCAAAAGTCAGCGCGAGCATCGGCATTGCGCTGTACCGCGGCGAAGAAAAGAACTATTCGGAGCTGTTCAAAAAGGCGGACGTGGCGCTGTATGAACTGAAAGCAAAGCGCATCGATCACTACAAGATCTTCGAGTGATCCGCTTTTTAACATTTTTCGGCAAAAAACGGCAAAACCCCTTGACAACGCGCACGTGCGTTGCTATGATAGTACCATAATAAAAGATAGAGGCGCGGTGCGCAAAAGTACCCGGACGAACCCCTCCGTTGGGGCCGGGAAAAGGGCGAACCGCCGAGGCGAGCGGAATATCGGAGTTCCGCCCGGCCGGGCCGTCGGAGAACATCCGCCGGACTGTCACAGCAATGTGGAGAGCTATCAAGGCGGCGGCATTTTGCCCCGCGCGGTTCTCCGCGCGGGGTTTTTTGTCGTCGGTCGGCCGTCTTTTATTAAATCTTTCTTTCCGGAGGTACAACATGAAAAAACGTGAACTGATCGTGCTGGCCTGCGCGGTCGCCGTCATTCTGGCGCTGCTGATCGTAGCGGGCGTCACGGGCGGCGTGGCGGGCACCGTGACCTGCCCCGACTGCGCGGGCGAGGGCTTGATCGACGGCGAGGTCTGCGAGACCTGCGCGGGTGAGGGCGCCGTGCGCGGCACCTGGTGGGCGCTGTTCCCGCCGCTCATCGCCATCGGTCTGGCGCTCATCACCAAAGAGGTTTACAGCTCCCTCTTTATCGGCATTCTGTCGGGGTGCCTGCTGGCCGGTAATTTCTCCTTTACCGCCGTCATGGATCACCTGACCGGCACCGCCTTTATCACCGCCGTGGCGGACACCGCGGGCATTTTCGTCTTTCTCGTGGAGCTCGGCATTCTCGTGGCCCTCGTCAATAAGGCGGGCGGTTCCGCCGCGTTCGGCCGCTGGGCGCAAAAACACATCAAGACCAAGGCGGGCGCGCTGATCGCGACGTTCCTGCTCGGCGTGTTCATCTTTATCGAC
Organism: uncultured Clostridia bacterium; assembly: GCA_947306035.1. Taxonomy (GTDB): domain Bacteria; phylum Bacillota; class Clostridia; order Oscillospirales; family CAG-272; genus Firm-07. The sequence continues at coordinate 1,696 of CAMZFG010000180.1, forward strand.
GACTATTTCAACTGCCTGACCGTCGGCTCGGTCATGCGTCCCGTCACGGACAGCAAGGGCATTTCGCGCTCCAAACTGGCCTACATCATCGACGCGACCGCCGCCCCCGTGTGCATGATCGCGCCCGTTTCCAGCTGGGCCGCGGCCGTTTCCGCCTACGCGGAAGACGGGCAGGGCCTGCGCCTTTTCATCACCGCCATTCCTTTCAACTTCTATTCGCTCCTGACGCTGGTCTTCATCGTGGGGCTGGTACTGCTCGGCTTTGACTACGGCAAAATGCGCCTGCACGAGATCAACGCCGCGAACGGCGATCTGCTTTCCGGTGAGGAGCAGGCCTCGACGGACGAGACCGACTACAACGAAAACGGCAAAATCATCGACCTCTTGTTCCCTGTTATCGCCCTGATCGTCTGCTCGGTGCTGGCGCTTATTTACTGCGGCGGCATTCTGGACGGCGCCTCGTTCGTCACCGCCTTTGCCGATACCGACGCCACGGTCGGCCTGCCCATGGGCGGCCTTGTCGCGTTGGTCGTTTCCATTATTTATATGGTCTGCCGCCGCGTCATTTCGCTCAAGGACTGCATGGCTGCTCTGCCGCGTGGCTTTATCGCCATGGTGCCCGCCATTCTCATTCTGACCATGGCCACGGCCCTGAAGAACGTCACGGGCGTGCTGGGCGCCAAATACTTCGTGGCTGACCTGATGTCTTCGGCGGCCGCGGGGCTGTCGCACTTCCTGCCCGCCATCATCTTTCTCGTGGCCTGCGTGCTGTCCTTCTCGACCGGCACGTCGTGGGGCACGTTCGGCATTCTCATTCCCATCGTCACCGCCATTTTCGCCGCCGACGATCCCCTTTTGGTGGTCGGCATGTCGGCGTGCCTGGCGGGCGCGGTGTGCGGCGACCATTGCTCGCCCATTTCCGATACCACCATCATGTCCTCGGCGGGCGCGCGCTGCGAGCATATCAATCACGTGTCCACGCAGCTGCCCTACGCCGTCTCGGTGGCCGGCATCTCCTTTGTCATGTATATCCTCGCGGGCTTCGTGCCGAAAGTCTGGGTCTGCCTGCCCGTCGGCGTGGCGCTGACCATCGGTTTTCTGTTCGTCGCCCGCTACCTGCAAAAGCGCTACGAGCAAAAGACCGTGCACAAGCACCTCGGCGAAAAGCAATAAACCCAAAACGATCAAACAGGGACTTGGCACGTTCTCCAAGTCCCTGTTCCTATATCCGGAAAAACTCTATTCGTCGTCGGCCTTTTCGGCCGCGGCCGGAACGGTCGGCTCCTGCCCGGCCGTTTTTTCATGCTCCGCCTGCTCGTTCGGCTCGATCAGAATAAAGATCAAGGTGGCCGTAATGGCATACGGGAACGGACAAAACTCGCCGGGATTGACCTGCGACATGAGGAACAGACCAAGATAACAAAGCGAAAGTGTCACCTCTTGCAGGCCTCGGCGTGAAAAAGCAAGTTTGATGC
>CAMZFG010000181.1 GCA_947306035.1 uncultured Clostridia bacterium
TCACGCCGCTCGTTTTCGGACATACGCTCCCCCTCCTTTCCTCAAAATACGGGTCAAGCCGTCAATAGGTCTTCTGCAGTCTCTCCAAAAAGGCGTTGCACTCTTTCATGCTGTCCTTGCCGAACAGTTCGTCCATGTAGCGCATCAGGCCCTTGATCTCGTCGCGGATCAGCGACAGGTTCAGACTTTCGAATTTGCGGTACACTTTGGTGGCGAGAATGTAGTCGATGCCCTCGATCTCGTCGCCGCCGCAGGCCACGTACACGGGCACGAAGATCTTGAGTTGTTTCATGATACGGTTACCGAACGCCACGCGGAAGTGCTCGATGACGTACAGGTCGAGTTTGCCGATCTTGTCGAGGATCTCGTCGCTGACGGGATGATCTTCAATGGCCTTGTTATACAGCCCTTCGACGTGCGAATAACTGATCAGTTTGGGGGCGGTATAGGGCGCCTCGAACGGAATGCCCTTGCTGTCGAGGTTGATGACCAGCGCACGGTCGTACACCTTATCGGAAACGGCGAACGTCGAGTCGTCGTTGTTGGCCGTGCCGATATACCACACGTTCTGCGGGATCTGCAGTTTGCCGTCGGGCAGGTGCTTGGGGTCGGTATCCCACGAAGAGGGCACCAGTTCGATCTTCCACTCCGACGGGTCGGGCATTTCCAGAATGGAAAGCATTTCGGCAAAGTAATACTCCACGCGGGCAATGTTCATCTCGTCAAGCACGATGATGTTGATGTCGTCGTTGTACGAGGACTCGTAAATACGGCGCAGCACCTCGGTCTCGTTGAACTTTTTGGTGAACTCGTTGAAGTAGCCGAACAGCTCGGTGCGGTCACGCCACGACGGCTGGACCGACACGATGGTGGAGTCGTTCTTGAAATATTTGCCCATCATGTAGGGCAGCGAGGTCTTACCGGTACCGGAAATACCCTGCAGCAGGATCAGCTTGGTCGAGGCCAGGCCGGCCAGCATCAGGCGGATGATCTTGATCTCATAGTACAGGTGCGACTGGCTGCAGGCAAAGTTGCGGATATCGTCGCACAGCATGGCGAGATCCATGCTGTCGTCGTATTCCGGCGCCACGTAGTACACGTATTTCTCGTCCACGGCAGACAGGCGGTAAAAACGCTTGCCGTCGTTGATGGCAAGGCCCTTTTCGGCGTCGGCCTCGGCCTGCGCCGCGCCGCTCGCGGCGGCTTCCTGGTCCTGGCGCTCCTCGCCGAGAATGGTTTGCAGGTCTTCGTACGACACGCCGGAAGAGCCGAGTTTCAACGCCATGATGCGTTCCTTTTCGGCGGCCATGCGCACCACGTCGCGGTGCAGGTCGGCGATCTCTTCCAGCAGGTCTTCGTTGCCGACCAGCGTCTTGCGGAAACGCAGGTACTTGCGAATGACCAGCACCAGCATGAAGATAAGCGCGCCCCACACGGCGTAGGTCAGAATGAACGCGAGAATGGTCAGGACCCAGTCGATCGCGTTGAACTGCTTTTTATACTGGCCGACCAGGTCAAAGTAGACGGGAAAATTGAACACCCGCACAAACCCCAGAAAGAAGTTGGAGATACTTTGCCATACGCCGCTTAACATCGTGGTCATAAAGGCAAAAAACCAGTTCAAAAACCCTTGCATAAAGTCCTCCTCGTCCGGCGCCCGGCCGCCGCTGTATTCAAGCCGGGATCATATTTTACAATCTTATTCAACAATACGTTGCCGCGCTCACGTGCAAGACCAGGCCGAGACGACCCGGCACGGCACGCCGTAGGCCATCACGCCGTCCGGCACGTTTTTGACGACCACGCTGCCCGCGCCGATCATCACGCCGCTGCCGATATGCACGCCCTGTTTGACCGTTGAACCGGCCCCCACGTGCGTATCGTCGCCCACGCGGACTTGCCCGCACAGCACGGCGCCGGGGCTGACGTGCGCAAAATCGCCCACCACGCTCTCGTGTTCGATCACGCTGCCCGTGTTGATCATGGCGCACGTTCCGATCCGGCAGGCGTTGTTGACGACGGCACGCTTGCCGATCCACACGCCGTCCGCGATCTCCACGTCCCGCGCGATCACGGCGCTGGGGTCGATCACGGTCGCCAGCCGGAACCCGATGTCGGTCAGCACGCGATACATCTCGCGCCGCTTCGCCACGTATCCGACGCTCCCGATCGCGATATGCGCCTGTGTCCATCCCGCCCGGAACAAAGCGGGCAGTTGCTCGTAATTCCCCACGACCGGAACGCCGAAGATCGACTTGTTCGGGTTGGAAGAAACGAGACCGATCTCGTCGTACAGACCGGCGGAAAGAACGCAATCCAGTATGGAGCCGCAATGACCGCTGCTGCCGAGCAACAACAATTTTTTCATCCCAGACCTCGCTTTGTTTGCCGTCGCGCCCGCGCGTCACGCGGGCGTTTTGTTCTTTTTCTGTCGCGCGCTGCGCGCTATGCGCCCGCGCGCGTATGTAGTGTGCCCGCGCTACGCGGGCACAAAGATGGAAAAAAGGCAAAAAGCGACCAAAAGTCACCTCTGCTGCCGCCACATGGCGGTAAGGTGTTGAAAAATCAACGCAAACGCTGTTGAACTGCGACGTCGATCTGTTCACAAACGCTTGTGAAATCCCGAATAACGGCTATATTGGATATGCGCAACACATGTGTGCCGTATTGTTGTAAAAAAGCCGTTCGTTCCGCATCCAGCCGTTTGCCTTCCGCCGTGCAATGCTGCGAACCATCCAATTCGACGATCAATTTGGCTTTTGCACAGTAAAAATCTGCAATATACGCACCCAAAACCTTTTGTCTTAAAAAACGAACGGGATAATGGCGCAAAAAATCATACCACAGGTGTTTCTCTTCTTCGGTCATGTTTTTACGGAGCATGCGGGCGGTTTTGACAAGTGCATGATTGTGTTTGCGCTGCATACAATCCCTCCGCCTCGCGTTCGCTCGGCACCTCCCTTTGCACAAGGGAGGCTCTCACAGCCGACATACCGGCTTTGCACCTTGAACGCACCTTCCGAAAGGCCCCTTTGTGTAAAGGGGGCTCCCGCGCAGCGGGTGGGGGATTGTTCCCTCGCCTGTCTCTTCCTCCAAACAAAAGCCCGCGGCGATCGCCGCGGGCATAAGTCAAACTTAATACGCGCGACGAAGTGCATACGCAGGCACT
>CAMZFG010000182.1 GCA_947306035.1 uncultured Clostridia bacterium
CGTCGAAGATATAGGCGGGAATGCCCTCGGCCGCCAGCACGCCGGCGGTCTCCATGCAGAACGCGCGGCTCATGCGCCGGTTGTCGTGGGCAATGACCACGCCCCGCGCCGCGTCTCCCGTCTTTTTGAGGTAGCGGGCGTATCCCAGCGTGGCGCGCCGCACCGTGTAGCGATTGAGGCGATTGGTGCCCGCGCCGATCAGGCCCCGCATGCCGCCCGTGCCGAATTCCAGATCGCGCCAGAAACGGTCGGCGATCTCTTTTTCGTCCTGTCCGATCGCCGCCAGTTCCGCCCGCGTCTGCTCGTCGGCAAAGGGGCTGTTCAACCACGAAAGATAACGCTCCCGATACTCCATTTTTACGCTCCTTCCGACCGCGCGCATCTGCCGCGCCGGCCGATTTTTATTCACTTATTATATTAGCATAGTATTTATTCTTTTTCAATGAAAGAATGCAAACTTTTTTTGAAAAATTTTTCGCTCCGCGCGCACGCGGCTTGACAAGGCGCGCTTTGCGTGATAGAATGGGGACAATCTATAAAAAGGAAGTGCAAACATGGCACAAGACAAAAAATTAGTGGAGCAGATCACCTCGATGGACGAGGATTTTGCCAAATGGTACACCGATATTTGCACCAAAGCCGACCTGGTTGGCTACACCTCGGTCAAAGGGTGCATGATCATCCGGCCCTACGGCTATGCCATTTGGGAAAATATGCAGCGCATTCTCGACGCGCGCTTCAAGGCGCTGGGGCACGAGAACGTGTATATGCCCATGTTCATTCCCGAGTCGCTCCTCAACAAAGAGAAAGATCACGTGGCCGGCTTTGCCCCCGAGGTGGCCTGGGTCACCATGGGCGGCGCGGAAAAACTGACCGAACGCCTGTGCGTACGCCCCACGTCGGAAGTGCTGTTCTGCGAGCATTACGCCGATATCATCAAGTCCTACCGCGACCTGCCGAAACTGTATAACCAATGGTGCTCGGTGGTGCGTTGGGAAAAGACCACCCGTCCTTTCCTGCGCAGCCGCGAATTTCTCTGGCAGGAAGGCCACACCATGCACGCCACCGCCGAGGAGGCCGTGGCCGAGACGGTGCAGATGCTGAACGTCTACGCCGATTTTCACGAAAAAGACCTGGCCGTTCCCGTGGTGCGCGGCCGCAAAACGCCCAGCGACAAATTCGCCGGCGCCGAGGACACCTACGCCATCGAGGCGTTGATGCACGACGGCAAGGCCCTGCAGTCCGCCACGTCGCACTACTTCGGCGACGGGTTTGCCCGCGCCTTCGACATCGCCTATACCGACAAAGACAACAAACTGGTGCATCCGTTCCAGACTTCCTGGGGCTGCACCACCCGCATGATCGGCGGCATCATCATGACCCACGGCGACGACCGCGGCCTGGTGCTGCCCCCCGCCGTGGCGCCCGTGCAGGTCGTCATCGTGCCCATTGCCGCGCACAAAGAGGGCGTGCTTGAAAAGGCCGCCGCGCTGCGCGACGCGCTGAAAAACGCCGGCATCCGGGTCAAGATGGACGACAGCGATCAGAGCCCCGGCTGGAAATTTGCCGAGTACGAAATGCGGGGCGTGCCGGTGCGGCTGGAACTCGGCCCGCGCGACATCGAGAACGGGCAATGCGTGGCCGTGACTCGCTTTGACGGGCAAAAACGCTTTTTGGCGCTCGACGGGGTGGAAAAAGCCGTGGCCGAACTGCTGGTCGCCGTGCGCGACGGCATGTACGAAAAGGCGCTCGCCAACCGCGAACGGCGCACCTACGTCTGCCACGATCTGGAAGAGGTCAAAGCGGCGCTCACGCACGGCGACGGCTTTATCAAAGGCATGTGGTGCGGCGACGAGGCCTGCGAGGACAAAGTCAAGGCGGAAACGGGCGTCGGCTCCCGCTGCATCCCGCTGGAACAGGAAGATCTCGGCCCCGTCTGCATGTGCTGCGGCAAACCCGCCCGGCACATGGTGCTGTGGGCAAAGGCCTATTGATCCCAAACGCTTATACGGCAAAAGGCACCCGTTCGGGTGCTTTTTGTTTTCTTCCTTTTATATATTATATGAAAAACTTTACCCGTCCGGCGGCCTTTTTTTGTTTTTTCGCCCCGTTCGCGGTCGTTTTCCGGCCGGCAGAAAACGGCGCTTTCCCCACAAAAAAGAGCGGGCGTGCATATCGGCGGGCGGCGCCGCATAGATTGCCGTGAGGGCGGCCGCGTGGCGTCTGCCGATCATTGGCCGTGCGCGGCACGGCAAAAGGGGGTTCTTTGTATGTTCGTTTGTTCTCTGCGCGCCGGCACGCTGCGCTTTTTCGGCGTGGTCGCGCTGGCGCTGGCCGTGCTGGTCACGCTGATCGCGTTCGTGCCGGCCCTCTCGCCCGTCAAGGCGACCGCCGCCGAACCCGCCCGCGAAAACAGGGCGCGCAACGACGAGGAGCGGGTCGCGTATCTTGCCTCGTACGGTTGGCAGGTGTCGGAAAAACCGACCGAAAGTCAGACCGTTACCCTGCCTAAAGACTTTGACAAGGTGTTTGCCGCCTACAACGAATTGCAGAAGCAGCAGGGGTTCGATCTCTCGGAGTACGCGGGCAAAACGGTAGAACGTTACACCTACACCGTCGAAAATTACCCCGACTATGACGGCACCGTCTACGCCAATCTTCTGGTCAGCCGCGGGCGCGTCATCGGCGGCGACGTCTGTTCGGCCGAAGCGAACGGTTTTTTGCACGGCTTTCAAAAATGAACCGGAACGGGCCGGTGTCTTTCGGGGGCACCGGCTTTTTGTCGTTTTCGGCGATTTCCGGAAGTCAAACGGAACGAAAAATGTTAATTTTTCAAAAATTTTTATTTTTTTTAAAAAAACTCTTCCCTTTTCGCGCGCGTTGTGTTATAATATGAGCAATCTATTGATAATAGACCCAGACCCGGCCGGATTGCCGCATTTCATTTCAACCTTTTGAGGAGGAAAATCTGATGAAAAAGATCTTCGTATGCATCCTTACCTTGGGCCTTGTGCTGGGCGCGCTGTTCGTTCTCAGCATCGGCGCTTCCGCCGAGAGCCTGACGGTAGACACCAACGACGGCCGTGAGACCGTCGATTCGTTTGCCGCGGCCGTTGCCAAGGCCACCGACGCCGGCGCGCAGATCACGCTCCGCAGCAA
>CAMZFG010000183.1 GCA_947306035.1 uncultured Clostridia bacterium
GGCCGACCGCGCGAAAATGCGCGAAAACGTGGAAAGATCGCTGATGCTGGTCACGGCGCTGACGCCCTATATCGGCTATGAAAACGCCGCCAAAGCCGCCAAAAAGGCGTATGCGGAGAGCATCTCCTTAAAAGAAGCCTGCGCGGCGCTGGGGCTTTTGACCCCGGAGCGCTTCGACGAGGTGTGCAGGCCGGACGACATGGTGTAAAACGGTATCGATCATAAATTTTCAAATCAAGAAACGGAGAGGGAACTATGAAGCACAAAGTTTTTGTTCTGTCCATGGACGCTATGGTGGGTGAGGATCTTGCCTATCTTGCCGACAAACCGAACTTTTCCCGCATTTTCAAGGACAGCGCGCGGGCGGGCAAAGCGGTCACCATTTTTCCGAGCATCACCTATCCCGCCCACGTCAGCATGATGACCGGCTGCCGCCCCGGCAAGACCGGCATTTATACCAACTACCTCGTGGGCAAAAAAAAGATCCCGGGGGACGTGCCGTGGCACCTGGAAGCGAGCGAGATCAAGGTCGAAGACTACTTTGCCGCCGCCAAGCGCGCGGGCAGAACGACCGCCGCCGTGTACTGGCCCGTGACCGGCAACAACCCCAACGTCGACTGGGAGATCAACGAACTGTTCTTTTATCTGAATGAAGATATGGAGGCGCATTTCCGCAAATACGGCGCTAACGACGAGGCCATTGCCGTTGTCAAAGAGAACATCACCCGTTTTCCGAAAGCCAAAGAGTTTGCGCCCCGCCCCAACCTCGGCGACGACTTTGACGACTTTATCATGGGCTGCGTGTGCAGTTTGATCAAGCGCGACCGGCCCGATTTTCTCGTGGCGCACAACTGCATTCTCGACAGCATGCGCCATCGCCGCGGCGTGTTTCACGAAAAAGTCACCCGCGCGCTCGACGACGTGGACATGTGGCTCGGCGAGGTGGCGGACGCCATGAAGGAAGCCGGCGTTTATGAGGACACCGACTTTATCCTGTGCTCCGACCACGGTCAGCGCAACAACGTGCGCAATATGAGAGTGAACGTGATGCTCAAACGCGGGGGCTTTTTGCAGACCGACGAGGCGGGGCACATCACCGAATGGCGCGCGCGCTGCATCGCCAACGGCATGTCGGCCTATATCTACCTGCGCGACCGCTCGGACGAGGAGACCAAACGGGCGGTTTGCGACTATCTCAAGACCCTTGCCGCCGACGGCGTTTGGGGCTTCAACGAGGTCTTTACCGCCGAGGAGATCAAAGAAAAGTACGGCACGTGGGGCGATTTTGACTTTGTGCTGAACACCGACGGTTACTCCTCGTTTTCGGAGAACGCGTCGGAGCCGCCCGTCGGCAAGTACGACTTTTCCGATTACCGCAGCGGCAAAGCCACCCACGGCTATTTCCCCGAGGACGGCGCGCAGCCGGTGTTCGTCGCCCGCGGCCCCTCGTTTGAGCCGGGCGCCTATATCGAGCAGATCGAGGTCATCGACGAGGCCCCCACCATCGCCCACATCATGGGCGACGGTCTGCCCGAGGCCGAGGGCAGGTGCCTCTTTGAACTGCTGCGCAAAAAACCGAGCGCGGACTGACGCGAGAGAGCCAAAAGGAGAGAATGATGCTGAACGGTAAGATCAGTCATCTTACGCAGGCGGTCAGTCTGCGCAGATACACGCTGACCGAGGGCGAGGGAAAAGGGCTGGACGTGATCGACTGCTGCAACGGCCAACTGCGTTTTCTGGTCAACGTCACCAAAGCGTGCGATATCATGCAGGTGTACCACAAAGGGGAAAACGTATCGTTTATCTCCAAAAACGGTTTTTCGGCCCGCGAGGTGCCCTTTTCAAAACGGTTCGAGGGCGGCATGCTGTATACCTGCGGGCTCGATAACGTGGGCGGCAGAGAGGGCTTTGAGGTGCACGGCGGGTTTCACAATACGCCGGCCGAGGTGATCTCGGCGGTATGTGATGAACAAGGTATTTCGATCGAGGCGCGCGTCGCCTGCACGGAATTGTTCGGCTGCAACTTTGTTATGAAACGAAAGATCGCCTGCGCGCTCAACAGCGAGAGCATTGTGATCGAGGATACGCTTTATAACGCCGGGTACGTCGCCGAGAACTATTGCCTTTTGTATCACGTGAACATCGGCTATCCTCTGCTGGACGAGGGGGGCAGGATCGTGGCGGACGTCGGGGCCTGCGAGCCCCGCACGCCGTGGGCCGCCGCAAACGCCGGGAAAGCGTTTTGCATCGAAGACCCCACCCCGGGGGCGGAAGAAACGTGCTATTATCTGACGCTGAACAAACCCGAGATCACCTACCTCAACGCCAAAACGGGCAAGTCTCTCACCCTGCGCTATGCGGGCAAATCCTTAACGCGGTTTCTTGAATGGAAGAGCATGGCCTGCGGCGATTATGCCCTGGGCCTTGAGCCGTGTACGACCGCGTTGGACGACGGATTTGAATATCAGGTTTTAGGCCCGCAGGAGACGGAGACGTTCCGGCTGGAACTGACAATAACGCAGAACGGGTAACTTTTTGACCTGTTCCGCGAACGACCCGTCGACCGAAGAAAAAGCGAAAATATCAAAAAAAAGCACCCCGTTCGGGGTGCTTTTTGTTGTCGATCAGACCAACGACGCGTGTGCAAACGCCTCGGCGAGCGCCTTTTTGTCGGCGTCGGTGACAAGGTACGCGCGATCGCCGACGGGGAGCAGCAGCGCGTCACCCTCGCGGGCAGAGGTGAGTTCGTCGCCGTCGATCTCTTGGCGCAATATGGCGTTTTCCCGTAGCGGCAGACGCAGCGTGGCTTCGCCCTCCGTGTGCCAAAAGACGGCGCACGTTTGCCCGCCGCGCGCAAACAGGTAGACCCGCAGGCGGGTTTCCTGTACCGGCAGCGCCTCGTAGGGGGTCAGTTCATAGTCGCCCGCGCCGTTTTGCAGCAGTATGTGCTCCTGCGCCGGGTCACGGAGGGCTTCTTTCTGCGCCTCGGTCAAAAGGTGCCGGGCGCGCACGTCCTCCCAACGGCGGAACACCTCTAAAATATCGTGCGCCCGCGGGTGGGTGCGCAGCGCGTCCAGGTTCATCTGCACGGTCACGGGGCAATCCCACGCCGCCGCCCGGCTCGTGCCGTACTCGACGAGGTC
>CAMZFG010000184.1 GCA_947306035.1 uncultured Clostridia bacterium
ATGGCGGCGTGCTTGTCGGCGAGATACGGCGTGATCAGCCAGACGTCGGCCGGCAGCTCGAACGGGGCGTCGCCCGTTTTGTCGATGCAGCGCCAGACCGTGCCCTCGCGCACGACGGCCAGACCGAAGCGGAAGGGAGAGGCGGCGGCGTATTTTGGCTCGATCACGGTCTCGCCCTTTTTGTTGATGTAGCCCCACAGGCCCGCCTCGTTTTGCACGGCGGCAAGCCCGTCGTCGGTGAAGGAGCCGGCGCCGTCGTATTTGAGCTCGATGACGACCTCGCCTTTTTTGTTGATGTAGCCGTACTTGCCGTCCAGCGCGACCATGGCAAGGCCGTTGTCGGCAAAGGAATCGGCGGCGTCGTACTTGGCTTCGATGACGTAAGCGCCCGCGCGGTTGATAAAGCCGAATTTGCCGCCGAGCGAGACCAGCACCAGGCCGTTGTCGGCGAAGGCCTCGATGCTGTCGAACTGCGGGTTGACCAGATAGTCGCCGTTTTTGTCGATCAGGCCCCAGCGGCCGAACTCGTACACGGCGGCGTAGCCCTTTTTGTCAAAGTCTTCCGCGTCGGTGTAGCGGGGGGTGATGACGTAAACGCCGGTGCGGTTGATGTAACCGTATTCCGTGCCGATCTTCACGCGCGCCAGACCATTGGCGGCAAAGGGAAACGCCTCGTCGAACTGCGGGTTGACCACCCACTCGCCCCGGGCGTTGATATAGCCCCAGGCGCCGTTTTGCCGCACGGCGGCAAACTTGGTGTCGTGAAAGGCGTCTGCCTCTTCAAACTTCGGCTCAATGGAGAACTTGCCGTCGCGATTGATAAAGCCCCATTTGCCCGTGGCCTTGTCTCGGGCGGGCGCCAGACCGTTGGAGGAAAACGCGCCGGCCGCGGCAAACGCGGGTTCCACGCTCCATTCGCCGTCCTCGTCGATATAGCCCCACAAAAGGCCGTCGGCCGTTTCAACGGCTACGGGCGTCAGCCCGTGGTTGAACAGCACCACCTCGTGCGGCTCGTATTTTGGGCCGCGCGTCGAAAGCCAGATGATGAGCACGGCGGCCGCAATGACCACCAGCGCCACCGCGGCGGCCAGCGCGCCGAACAGCAGGCGGCGGGTGCGGGGGTTGTCAAGCGTTCTGCCGGTCGTCTCGCCCTCCGACGTTTGCTCCTGTGGAGTTTGCTCCGGCTGTGCGTCCTGCGCCGGCTGCGCGTCCGGTCGAACGGGGGTCGCTTCGACCTCTTTTTCGGGGTCGCGGCTCTGTTCGTTCATGGATCTCTCCTTTCCTTTTCGCCAAACGACGCGAAAAGAAGTGTTTTCTGCCTTTCAGTATAACAGATAAATCAAAAAATGTCAATGTGATTTTTTGCGCCCGCGCGCGCATTTTACGCGGGCGAGGCGGGCGGCGCCGCAAAGGGGCAAACGCGGCTTTATAGACTGTCTTTTGCGCGTTATTGGAAAATACTATTTATAAAATTGGAAAAATCAAAATACAAAAATGGAAAAAGCCCGACCGCTTGCGTCGGGCTTTTTTCGGTCGGCATCAGACGACGCCGTAAAAATGCAGAACGTTCAGGTCCTCGGGCATATCGATGCCGTGCGAGCCGAGACCGCCGTCGATCTCGTGACAGCCGTGATCGGGCGCGAAGCCGAGCAGCGTGCGGTGCTTGCCCCGCCAGCAGGCCCCGATTTTGTCGGCCAGCGCGTCGAAGGCGGCGACGTTGGCGGCGAGGGCTGCGAGCGCCTCTTTGCCCTCGGGGGCGTGGCGGTGCATGGCGGCGTCGTAGTTGCCGTTGTAGTCGAGAATGAAGTCGTATTCGTCCCGCTCGATCAGTTCCAGCGTTTTTTCGTTGCATTCTTCCACCGTCGGCAAGATGAAGTAGTCCATATCGCGTTCTTTGAAGATCATGGAAAGACTGCAATCCTTCTCGGCCACGATGGCGGGCTTTTTGCCGGCGCGGAGCAGCGCGTCGAAGAGGGTGTCGATGCGAATGACGGGCTTTTCGTAGCGGCGGATGCCGTGCACCTCGGGCTGCGCGCCGGTGTACATGGTGCCGAAGCACACGGGCGTGACCGAGGGCATGACGGCGGCCAGGGGCAGGGTCAGGCAGGTGTGCCGCACGACCCCGCGGTAGTACGGGGTGTACTTTTGATACAGCCACAGCGCCACCGCGTCGGGGTTATACATCACGACCCGGTCGACGGGCTCGCGCTTGACAAGGTCGAGCAGCAGAGGGTTGGCGGGAGCGGCTTCTCCCGGCGGCTCTGCGCCGAGCGCCAGCGCCAGCGCCGCGCACACGCTGTCCATGGAGTATTGATTGTAAACGGGATCGTTCATGGCGTTCTCCTTTTCGTATCAATGCTGTTGGTCGTATTCTTCCAGTACCAGTCCGGGGTTGTTGTCCTGCGCCCACTTGATGCTCCAGTTGCCGGTGAACAGCAGGTAGTCGTTGCCGCGCACGTCCTGCACGCGGCGGGTGTCGGAAGCCAGGTTGAGGGCGGCGAGTTCCTTGTCGCAGGAGACGATGCGGCGGATATACTCAAAGGGCAGGTCGCGCTGGCGGTACTCCACGCCGTACTCCGATTTCATGCGAAAGCGCAGCACGTCGAACTGCAGCACGCCGATCACGCCGACCACCACCTCTTCCATGCCCGCGCCGGGGTCGAAAAAGATGCGTATGGCGCCCTCTTCGGCGATCTGGTTCATGCCTTTGGCAAACTGTTTTCTTTTCATCGAGTCGATCTGCTCCACCGCCGCGAAGTGTTCGGGCGCAAAGGTGGGAATGCCGGCAAAGCGCACTTTTTTGCTCTTGTCGCACACCGTGTCGCCGATGGAGAAAACGCCCGGGTCGAACACGCCGATGATGTCGCCGGCATAGGCCTCGCTGATGCCCTCGCGCTCCTCGGCCATCATCTGCTGCGGTTGACTTAACTTGACGGGCCTGCCCGCCTGCACGTGCCAATATTCACGCCCCTTGACGAACTTGCCGGAGCAGATGCGCATAAAGGCGATGCGGTCGCGGTGGGCCTTGTTCATGTTGGCCTGGATCTTGAAAACGAAGGCCGAAAAGGCGTCGTCGGTCGGCGAGACGGGCACGCCGTCGCTCTCGCGGGGCAGGGGCGGGGCGGTCAGTTCGAGAAAGTA
>CAMZFG010000185.1 GCA_947306035.1 uncultured Clostridia bacterium
GCCATCACGCCATGGCGTTGAGCTTTTTGGTGAACTGGCTCTTTTTGTGAGCGGCGGTGTTCTTGTGGATCAGACCGCGCGCCACGGCCTTGTCGATCTTTTTGACGGCGGCCTTGTAGGTCTGCTGTGCCTCTTCGGTGTTACCCGCGGCAACGGCGGCCTCGTACTTCTTCATGGCGGTCTTCAGTTGGGTGCGGAACATTTTGTTCTGCAGCGTTTTGGTCTCGGTCACTCTGACACGCTTTTTCGCGCTCTTGATGTTCGGCATTTTTGTTTTCACCTCCCTTAAAAATTTACGGTCGGTATGCCGGCACCTGAGAGGGTGCGCCGCCATACAAGCCCATACAGCACTATATCTTAACACACAAAAACGCAAAAAGCAAGGGTTTTGTGAAAAAAACTCAAAAAATTTTTTCAAAAAAGCAGAAAAATTTAGCAAAAAACCGTCAAAAAACACTTGACAAGCGCAAATGGCTTTGCTATAATATTAAACTGCATTATAATCGCCGTGTATGCCCTTTTTCGGGTTTGCGCAGCACAACTTTTCCGATTATAATATAGCCCCCGCTGTGTTGTGATCGGCGCTTCCCCCGGCCTTTGCCGCCCATGGGACAAAGGCACATCAACGAATGGAGTGATAGAAACACATGGTCAACGTCAAAGAACAAAAACTCGGCCAGAACACCCGCAAGAGCTTCTCCAAAGCGCAGTATTCGCTGGAACTTCCCAATCTGGTGGAAGTGCAGACCAAGTCCTACAAATGGTTCCTCGACGAGGGGCTCGGCGAGGTCTTGCGCGACGTGTCGCCCATCAATGATTTTTCGGGCAAACTGTCCATCGAGTTTTTGTCCTATTCGATCGATCAGAAACCCAAGTACACCGTGGAGGAGTGCAAAGAGCGCGACGTCAACTACGCGGCGCCTCTGCGCGTCACGGTCCGCCTGACCAACAAGGAGACGGGCGAGGTGCAGACCTCGGACGTGTTCATGGGCGAGATCCCGCTGATGACCGAGAACGGCACGTTCGTCATCAACGGCGCCGAGCGCGTCATCGTCTCGCAGATCATCCGTTCTCCCGGCATGTACTACGACAGCGAGATCGACAAAACGGGTCGGCGCAACTACTCCGCCCAGATCATTCCGTACCGCGGCGCCTGGCTCGAATACGAGGCCGATAACAGCGGCGTGCTGTACGTGCGCATCGACAAGAACCGCAAAGTGCCCGTCACCATGTTCATCCGCGCCCTCGGCTATCTCGGGGACAAGCCCACCATCGAGACCCGCGAGGACGTCATGGCCATTTTCGGCGACGAAGACCTGCTGCTGCCCACGTTTGAAAAAGACGAGACGGAGCGGCATGCTTCCGAAAATCTCACGTCGATCAGCGAAGAGGCCCTCAAAGAGATCTACAAAAAGATCCGTCCCGGCGAGCCCGCCGTGGTGGAGGCCGCGCAAAAACTGCTCTGCGACATCCTGTTCGACAACCGCCGCTACGACATCGCGCCGGTCGGCCGTTACAAGTTTGACAAAAAAATGGCCCTTTCCGGCCGCGTGACGGGGCAGAAACTGGCCGCTCCGGCCGTCAGCCCTCTGACCGGCGAAGTGCTGTTCGACGCGGGCCGCGTGCTGACCCGTGAAGACGCGCTGACCCTCGAGCACAACGCCGTCAACGAGGTGCTGCTTGAACTGGAAGACGGCAAGACCGTCAAAGTGTTCTCGAACAACACCATCGAGCCCGAATATCTGCTCGGTTACGACCTGAGGGAGTGCGGCATCAAGGAAAAAGTGCGCGTTCCCGTTCTGCAGGAGATCATCGAAGAGGCGAACGGCGACAAAAAGGCCGTGCTGGAACTGGCCAAAAAGCGCGCGGCCGAACTGGCGCCCAAACACATCACCGTCGATGATATCTTTGCTTCCATCAACTACCAACTGGGTCTGATGCACGACGTCGGCCTCGGCCAGTACGACGATATCGACCACCTCGGCAACCGCCGCATCCGTTCCGTGGGCGAGCAGCTGCAGAACCAACTGCGCATCGGCTTCACCCGCATGAACAAGACCATCATCGACCGTATGGCCACGCAGGACAGCGAAAAACTGTCGCCGCAGATGCTCATCAACACAAGACCCATCGCCACGGGCATTCGCGAGTTCTTCGGTTCTTCGCAGCTCTCGCAGTTCATGGATCAGAACAACCCGCTGGCCGAACTGACCCACAAGCGTCGTCTTTCGGCGCTGGGCCCCGGCGGCCTTTCCCGTGACCGCGCTTCCTTCGACGTCCGCGACGTGCACTACACCCACTACGGCCGTATGTGCCCGATCGAGACGCCCGAAGGCCCGAACATCGGTCTGATCTCCTACCTCACCACCTATGCCCGCATCAGCGACTACGGCTTTATCGAGGCGCCCTACCGCAAGTACGACAAAGAGAAGGGCATCGTCACCGACGAGACCGAGTACATGACCGCCGACGTGGAAGATCAGTACATCATCGCGCAGGCCAACGAGCCGCTGGACGACGAGGGCCATTTCATCAACAAGATCGTCAACGCCCGTGACAAGAACGAGATCATCGAGGTCGAGGCCTCCCGTGTGGATTACATGGACGTCTCGCCGAAGATGGTGGTCTCGGTCGCCACGGCCATGATCCCGTTCCTGGAGAACGACGACAACTCCCGCGCCCTGATGGGCTCCAACATGCAGAAGCAGGCCGTGCCGCTGATGGTGACCGAGTCTCCCATCGTGGGTACCGGTATGGAGTACAAGGCCGCGGTCGATTCCGGCGTGGTCGTCACCGCCCGCCGTGCCGGCACCGTCGATTACGTCGACGCCGCCAAGATCGTCATCACCGCCGACAACGGGGAACAGGACACCTACGAACTCATCAAATTCAAACGCACCAACCAGGGCACCTGCTACAACCAGCGGCCCGTGGTGAACAAGGGCGAGCGGGTCGAAGAAGGCCGCGTCATCGCGGACGGCCCCGCCACCGCCAACGGCGAGATCTCGCTCGGCAAGAACGCGCTGATCGGCTTTATGACCTGGGAAGGTTATAACTACGAGGACGCCGTGCTGCTCAACGAACGCCTGGTGCGCGACGACGTTTACACGTCGCTGCACATCGAGGAATACACCCACG
>CAMZFG010000186.1 GCA_947306035.1 uncultured Clostridia bacterium
CGATCTTGTGCAGGCGCGAGGCCTCTTTGTTTTTCATTTCGTTGATGGTCTGATTATCGGCCGCCACCGCCAGTTTTCGCGGCAGCAGGAAATTGCGGGCGTACCCGTCCGACACCTCGATCATCTGGTCTTTTTTGCCCTGACCCTTGACGTCGGTCAGCAGAATGACTTTCATAGCGTTCCTTTCCGTCTGCCGGGCTCACGCGCCGCGGCGACTTTCATCCAGTTCGTGAAAATAGGCGTTGACGGCGCCGCGCAGGTCTTCGATGGCCTCGTCCAGCGAAACGTGGGAGAGGGCCGCGCCCGCCGAGTCGAAGCGCCCGCCGCCGCCGAGGCGTTCAAGGATCAGCTGCACGTTGACGGCGCCGTCGGAACGGCCCGAGATATGCACGGCGTCCTCGATCGCCACCAGCGAAAAGGCGGCGTTGACGCCCTTGACGTTCATCAGTTTTTCCGCCTCTTTGGCGGCGGCTATGCGGTCGTCGCCCGTGCGGCCGGTGCCGCGGCTCCAGGTCAGGCCCACCGTGTCGTTCTGCATCAGCGAGCAGCCCGAGAAACTGCGCTCGCACACGTAGTCGGCGTAGTCGATGCTGAAGAAACTGTGCACGTATTCGGCGTTGGCGCCCTTGCCGTAGAGATAGCGCGCCGCGTCCAGCGTGCGGCTGCCCGTGTTGCGGGTAAAGCCGCTGGTATCCAGCATGATGCCGGAGAGGATGACGCTGGCCACCTCGTCGGTCACGAGCGCGTTGTCGGTCACGTCGCCGCCCTCGCTCTGCTCCAGCATCTCGGTCACCAGTTCCGAAGCCGAAGAGGCCGACGGGTCGATATAGTTGATAACGGGGTCAAAGGTATATTCGTTGGTCTGGCGGTGGTGGTCGATGATGACGATCTTGCCCGACACCTGCCGCACGCTGTCCGCCACCTCGGGCGCCTCGAACACCGCGGCGTTGTTGACGTCGCAGATGACCAGCAGCGTGCCGGAGCGGATCAGGTCAAGCCCCTTGTGGCCGGAGATGAACAGGTCGACGTAGGCCTCCGTCTGCAAAAGACGCGCCGCGGCGACTTTGAAGTTCTCGTTCGCCTCGTCGATGATGATCTTGGTCGGCACGCCCGCGAGCAGCCCCAGCTGGGCGATGCCCACGCAGGAGCCGATGGAGTCGAAGTCGGGGTTCTTGTGCCCCATGATGAGCAGGTTGTCGGCCTCGGAGATCTTGGTCAGCAGGTAGCCCGCCACCACGCGCGACTGCACCTTGGTGCGCCGCTGGAAGGGCCGGGTCTGGCCGCCGTAGTAGCGAATGCCGTCGCGCCGCCGCACGGCCACCTGGTCGCCGCCGCGCTGCAGGGCAAGGTCAAGGGCGGAGCTGGCCTCTTTGGCGCGTTCCGCCATGGTGGCGTCCGCGAGCGAAATGCCCACCGAAATGGTGACGGGAATGCCGTATTCGCCGAGCCGGATGTCGCGCACGCGGTCAAGCAGGGTATTGAAGCGGTCTTCCTCGCATTGCCGCAGTTTGTCCTGCGAGAAGAACAGAATGTAGCGGTCGCGTTCGTACTCGCGCAGCATGCCGTTCATCTCGTTGGCAAAGGAGATCAGGATATCGTCCACCTGGCGCGAAGCGTCGCGGTAGTTGACGTGCGTGTACTGCGTCAGCTCCTCGAGGTTGTCCACGTCGATATAGGCAACGGCGGGCATATCCCGCTCCATTTTTTCTTTGAGGTTGAGCAGTTCGCTCGCGTCGGTAAAGGTGATGAGAAAATTGCTGCGGTCGTTGAGGTTCAGCGGATAGGCGCGCGCCACGTAGCGCCCCCCGTCGTGCAGCCGCACGATCACGCCGTCCGGCGCCTCGGATGCGATGGCGTCCGCCTGCTGCTGTCCCGCGCTGTCCGCGGCGGCGGTGATGGCTTCCAGCGTCAGGCGGCCGACTTCGGTGCGGGCGTCCTTGCCCTCAAGGCCGGCTTTGATGAGTTCCTGCAGCGTCACGCCGCACACGTCGGCGAGCTGGCCGCGGTAAAACGGGTCGTCCACGCCGAGTATGCTCTGCATGGCGCTGTTGAGCGTGCGCACGCGCCCCTGGTCGTCGACCACGGCGTAGGGCAGGCCCACCACGTACTTGAACATGTTGTGCATTTTGGTATTGAGCGACTCGGCCATGATCTGCCGCCCGCGCTGACGGTATTCCTTGAGCAGGAAAAACAGGCACGCGACGCCGCACATCACGACGTAGCAAAGCAGAAAGACGGCGGCCACCCGCCAGGAGCCGGCCGTTTCGGGGGCATAATGCCGCACCGTCAGATACGTTCCGAAAAAGAAGAGCCCCAACAGGATGCAGACCGCCATGGGCAGGGCAGAGCCGCCGCCGGACGGAGACGATTGCTTTTGCATCACGACTCACCTCCTTGATGATCGTTATCGGGCGCCGGGAAGAAGCGCGCGATGATGACGTTGAGCGCGCCGTAAAAGGCGGCGATCGCCAGCCCGGCGCGAAGATTGGTCAGAAAAATGTAGACGAGCCCCAGCAACAGGAGCACCGACAGGCAGGAGCGGGCCGCGCCGCGCCGCGACAGCGAGGTGACGCCGACCAGCGCCAGGGGCGGCTCCAACACAAGCGCGAGGTTGCCGGCCACCGTGCCCCCCAGCGTCGGGTGATCGTAGTTGGCGAACACGCCGACGAGGAACGCCGCGATAAAGAGAATGGCCGACGTGGCGCTGACGGTAAAGACGTACAGCCGCGGGGGGAGCTTGGGCAGCGTGCCGAACAAAAGCAGACAGGAGAGCAGCGTGCGCCAGAGATAAAAGCAGGTCACGGTGCAGACGACAAGGAACAGCGCGGGCGTGGTGTTGACCAGCGACACCGCCGTGTTCTCAATGGCCACGTCGGTCAGGTCGACCGCCGTCTCGCCGGCCACGCCCGCCTCGGTCAGCGCGTCGCGCGCCTCGGTCAGCATGCGCACCGTGCCGTCGCGCAAAAGGTCGCCCGCGAAGGCCACGGGGTTCTGCTGCCGCACGCCCATGACGAGCAGGGTGACGACGCCCGCGGCAAACAGCGTGGCCGCCAGCGTCACGGTCATCTTGCACACCGAGC
>CAMZFG010000187.1 GCA_947306035.1 uncultured Clostridia bacterium
AGTTCTCCTGGGCGCCCTGGGAGGCGGTCGACGCCGAACACCTGCAAAAAGTCAAAGCGGCGCACGACCTGCACAACGCCTTCTCCGACAAGATCCTGACGCTGGTCGAGGACGCCTGCCGCACGGGCGAGCCCATTCTGCGCGCGATGGAATACAATTACCCCCACAGCGGTTACGCGCACGTGCAGGACGCCTTCATGCTCGGTGAGAACGTGTTGGTCGCGCCCGTCATCGTCAAAGGGCAGACCGAGCGCGCCGTTGCCCTGCCGGAGGGCCGCTGGCGCGGCTTTGACGGCCGGGAATATGCCGGCGGCCGGACGGTGACGCTGACGGTGACCGAGGCGGACGTGCCGTATTTTGAAAGGATCGTTTAAAGCGTCGGCGGCATCGGCCGCCAAAAGGAGAAAAACATGCGTATCGGTGCCTGTCTTTCACTCTCTCGCCTGCCCTTGCCGAAGGGAACGCTTGACTACGTCGAACTCAATCTGTCACACGTGGCGGATCTCTCGCCCGCGGAACTGACGGAATGGCAAGCGCGCCTTGCCGCGTCGGGCCTGCCGGCCGAGAGCACCAACGGCTTTTTTCCCGCCGAACTCCGTTTGGTGGGGCCGGGCCGCGACGCGACCGCCATCCGCGCTTATGTCCGGCGTGCTCTTGACAACGCAGCGGCGCTCGGCGTGCGTCTGTGCGTGCTGGGCAGCGGAAAATCCAGACAAGCGGCGCCGGAACTGACGCCCGACGCGGCACTGCCGCAGTTTGAAGAAGCGGTCGTCATAGCGGGCGACCTTGCCGTCGAGTACGGCATGACCGTGGCCATAGAGCCCCTTTCAGCCGCGGAGACCGACCTCGTCAACACCGTTGCCGAGGGCGCGGCGCTCTGCCGCCGCCTCGGTCACCCGCAAGTGCGTCTTGTGGCCGATCTTTATCACATGGCCGCCGCGGACGAGCCCTTGTCCGTCTTGACCGACAACCGCGACCTGCTGTGCCACGTGCACGTGTCAAACCCCGCCGACCGTGCTCTGCCGCAGCCGGGCGACAATTATGATTACGCCGCCTTTTTCGGGGCATTGCACGCCGCCGGCTACGACGGGGGCATCAGCATCGAGGCGGGACTGCCGAAGGAAAACGCCGCTGTCGCTCTTTGCCAAAGTGCCGCTTTCCTGCGCCGCACGGCGGCCCGATCATAAAAAACAAGCCCCCGTGAGGGGGCTTTTTGAAAGCCGATAAAAAAGTTTTGCCGACCCTTGACAGCAAGAGCCCGATGTGCTATAATATCACTTGCGTTTAAAAAACCTTGCATAGCGAGATGTGGCACAGCTTGGTAGTGCGCTTGGTTCGGGACCAAGAGGCCGCAGGTTCGAATCCTGTCATCTCGACCACCCGACAGCCCCCGCAAGGGGGCTTTTTTTGTCGGGCGGGCGAGATGACAGCCGTGAAAACCTGTCCGCCGCAGGCGGGCAGGTTGGCAGTTTGCGTAAGCAAATCTGCCGCGCAAGTCATAGACTTGGCGCAGCGAATAGGCGCAGCGCGCCGTCCTGTCAGACCACCCCAAAGCCCCCGCAAGGGGGCTTTTTTTGTCGGGTGGGCGAGATGACCTGAAAAAACCTGCCAGCCGCAGGCGGGCAGGTTGGCAGTTTGCGTGAGCAAATCTGCCGTTGCGGCGGCACGACGCAACAACGAATAGGCGCCGCGCGCCGTCCTGTCAGACCACCCGACAGCCCCCGCAAGTGGGCTTTTTTGTCGGGCGGGCGAGATATGAAGACGCCCGCGGGTATTCCGCGGGCGGTAAAATATCGTTTTTCGATATGGTTTTATCGTTTCAACTGGTTCAATATTCTGATAGCGTCTGCGTCACCTTGCGCGGCGGCTTTTTTGAGCCAGTAAATTCCTTTTGCATGATCTTGCACCACGCCCTGACCGTTATAATAGCAAACACCAAGACCGCGTTGTGCACAATCGTTTCCCTGTGCAGCGGCTTTTTCAAACCAATAATATGCTTGCGCATAATCCTGCATTACGCCTATACCATTGTAATAGCAAAAACCTAAATTCCCCTGCGCATCGGTATCACCCTGCTCGGCGGCTTCGTTATACCAGTAGATCGCTTTTTTCATGTCTTTCCGCACGCCCTCTCCTTCCTCGTAAAGCAAGCCCACACGATATTGCGCCGCAGCAAGACCCTGCTCGGCGGCTTCGTTATACCAGTAGATCGCTTTTTTCAAATCTTTCCGCACGCCCTCTCCTCCCTCGTAAAGCGCGCCCAAAAGGCATTGCGCATCGGCATCGCCCTGCTCGGCTGCTTTTTGAGCCCAGTAGGCCGCTTTTTCATCGTCGGGCGGCAAACCCTTGCCATTGTAATAGCAACGGCTCAAATGAAGCTGCGCTTCGGCATGGCCCTGTTCAGCGGCCTTTTTGAACCATTGCACCGCCTCACGATAGTTTTCGCTTTCAGCGGCTTTTACGCCTTGCTCGAACCATTCTTGCGTTTGACTTGACATGTTTTTTATCCTCCTTGCGACTTTTCAGTTCTTTTCTTCGGGCCGCCGGCGATCGCCGTATTGACGGTAATATTCGCCTTTGTTGCGGTACATGGCCTGGTCGGCGCGCTTGAACACCTCTTTGAAATCAGCGTCGCGGCCGGGCTGATACACGGCGCCGCCAAAGGAGAAGGAGAGCGTCATGGCATACCGCTTTTCTTGCCGGTTGAAGCCGGCAATCACCGCCGTCAGTTCCTCAAACTTACCTTCCAGCTCGCCCTCGGTAGTGGGGCCGAGCACCGTGATGAACTCGTCGCCGCCGATGCGATAGACCTTTTCGTCGGGGAACACGCGGCGAATGATCGCGGCCGCGTCGGTAATGATGCGGTCGCCGCACTCGTGGCCGTAGTTGTCGTTGGTGCTTTTGAGGCCGTTGATATCAAAAACGGCAATGGCAAAAGCGGCGGTGCCCGCATTGATCTCGGCACTCAACTCCTTGATGCGCGCCATATAGGCCGTTTTGTTGCCCACACCCGTCATCGAGTCGGTGTAGGCCTGCTCCTCGGCATAC
>CAMZFG010000188.1 GCA_947306035.1 uncultured Clostridia bacterium
CACAGCGCCTTGATGTGTTCGGGCGTGGTGCCGCAGCAGCCGCCGATGATCCGCGCGCCGAGACCGGCCGCTTTGACGCACGCTTCGGCAAAGGCCGCGGGCGCCACGTCGTAGACGGTGACGTCGCCGGACAGGCGCGGCAGACCGGCGTTGGGTTTGAACAGCACCGGCACGGAGGCGTTTTGCGTCAGCGCCCCCACGACGGGCAAAAGTTCCGCGGGGCCCTGCGAGCAGTTGGCACCCACCGCGTCGGCGCCCATGCCTTCGAGCAAAGCGACCATGGCCGCAGGGTCGGCGCCCGTCAGCAATTTGCCGTCGCCGCCGTACGCGCAGGAGACGAACACGGGCAGGTCGCAGTTCTCTTTGGCCGCCAGCAGCGCGGCTTTCGTTTCATAACTGTCGCTCATGGTCTCGATCATGATGAGATCGGCCCCGCACGCCGCGCCGATCTTCACGGTCTCGGCAAACACGGCCACGGCGTCCTCAAAATCCAGATCGCCGTAGGGCTTCAAAAGCCGCCCCGTGGGGCCGACGTCCAACGCCACCCACGCCTCGGTCAGGCCGGCGGCGGCTTTGGCCTCTTGCGCGATGCGCACGCCCGCCTCGATGACCGCCCGCAGTTCGGCCTGATCGAATTTCAGACTGTTGGCGCCGAAGGTGTTGGTGTTGACGACCCGGCTGCCCGCCTCGAAATAGGCCTTTTGGATATCCCGCACCACGTCGGGGTGCGTCAGGTTCCAGCGCTCGGGGTAAGCGCCCGCGGGCAGACCCGCCTTTTGCAAAAGCGTGCCCATGCCGCCGTCGAGTATGAGAAAGTGGTCGGCAAGATACTGTTTCAGCTGCATATCAACGCTCCTTTCCGCGAATGCCCACGATCGCCGTCACCGATTTGGACGGCGACATGATAAAACTCCCGTTCAGCGTCAGGCCGATGCGCGGCAGTTCCAGAAACCGGAACACGTCCGTCTGCGCCGTCAGCGGCCAGTCGCCGTAGCCGGGGCTGAAGCGATCGGTCAGGGCGCAGCCCACCTCGGCCCACACGGCTGTTTGCTCGCCGCAGAAAACGTCGCACAGCGCCTCGACGCGCTCGGTGCCG
Organism: uncultured Clostridia bacterium; assembly: GCA_947306035.1. GTDB lineage: Bacteria > Bacillota > Clostridia > Oscillospirales > CAG-272 > Firm-07. The sequence continues at coordinate 1,097 of CAMZFG010000188.1, forward strand.
ATGGCCTGACAGCAGAAAGCCGCGGCCGCGTCCACGCCGGAACGGGCGATCAGGCGATCCAGCCCCACGCCGAGCGTCGCCCCGAACAAAAGGGCCTTTGCACACCCCGCCAGGTGCTCTCGCAGCGAGCGGCTCTCCCATGCGCCGAACGGAAAACGCACCCCGTTGTCGGTCATATCCACGGGAAATACGGCAAAAGCCACCCGCGGGGACAACAGCGGCAGGGCCGTGTCAAGGCAGGCGTCGAGCAGTTTTTCAACGGCGGCGTCCGGCTGTGGGCAGCGCATATAGCGAAAGATCTCGTCCCGGTCGGGCAGGGGCAGAACGGGCATACACAACGAGGCAGGCATGGCGGCTCCTTTCAGACGTTCTTTTTACCCATTATAGCATATTTTTTATTACAATCAAGGGTCGGGGCGAAAAACGCGGCAAAAACTCCCTTCTTTTGCGCAAAAAAAGCGCATAAGATAGGGAGAATATAAAGGGGGTGTTCCCATGACAGAGCAAAAGGCCCTGCCCCGCCGCGGCCTGACGCCGAAGCAAGTCGAACTTTCCCGCCGTGCGCACGGCGCCAACGTGTTCAGCGCCGCGCCCCGCGTGGGTTTCTGGCGGCGCTTTTTCGCAAACCTCGGCGATCCGGTCATCAAGGTACTGCTGTCGGCTCTGGCCGTCAACGTGCTTCTGCTGTTCCGCAACCGCGACTGGTTCGAAACGGTCGGCATTGCCGTCTCGGTGTTTCTCGCCACGTTCATCTCCACCTTGTCCGAATACGGCAGCGAGGCCGCGTTTGCCCGCCTTTCCGAGCAATGCGGCGCCGTTTTTTGCCGCGTATGGCGCGGTAAGGTGTCGGAAATCCCCGTGTCAGAACTGGTCGTTTCCGACGTGGTGCTGCTGTCCGCGGGCGAGCGCATACCGGCCGACGGGCTTTTGCGCGCGGGCGCTCTGACGGTCGATCAGTCGCCCCTGACGGGCGAGAGCCGCGAGGCGGAAAAGCGACCCGCGGAGCGCGGCGACCCCGACGGCCCCGGCGCGCCCGGCACGTTGTTCGCCGGCTGTACCGTGCTCGGCGGCGAGGGAGAAATGGAGATCACCGCCGTGGGCGACGCCACCTATCTCGGCGGCATTTCCGGCGCTTTGCGGCAGGAGACGCGCGACAGCCCCCTGAAGCGGCGCCTGACCACGCTGGCGAAACAGATCAGCCGCGTCGGCTACGCCGCGGCCGTCGTCTGCGTGCTCTCGTTTCTCTTTCACCGCCTTTTCATGGACGCGGGCTTTGACCGCGCCGTCATTCTCTCCCGCTTGCGCGACTTCCCTTTTACGGCGTCGCTTTGCCTGCGGGCGCTGACGCTGGGCCTGACCGTCGTCGTGGTGGCCGTGCCCGAGGGTCTGCCCATGATGATCGCCGTGGTATTGTCCGCCAACATCCGCCGCATGGTCAAAGATCGGGTGCTGGTGCGCAAACCCGCGGGGCTGGAGGCCGCGGGGTGCATGAACATTCTCTTTACCGACAAAACGGGCACGCTGACGGCGGGCAGACCGACCCTGTCGCGCCTGCTGACCCCGCACGGCGATTTTGCCGCGACCGCCCTTGAAAAAAGCGCGCCCGCCCTCTTTTCGGCGCTGTCCGCTTCCGCGCACGTCAACACGGGGGCGGTGGCCGGCGAGGTGGACGGACGCCCGGCGGCGCTCGGCGGCAACAGCACCGACCGTGCCCTGCTTTCCGCTTTTCTCTCCTTCGATCCCGGTGTCACGGCCGTGCGCCGTCTGCCCTTTGACAGCGCGCGCAAGTTCGCCGCCGCGGCGCTGGCCGACGGCACCGTTTTCGTCACGGGCGCGCCGGAAAAACTGTGGCCGCACGTGCGCGACGCCATGGGTGCCGACGGGCAGAGCGTTCCCTTTGAAAAAACCGCGTTTTTCGCACACGTTCGGGGGTATATGGCGA
>CAMZFG010000189.1 GCA_947306035.1 uncultured Clostridia bacterium
CCGTCGATATCGGGCATATCGAAGCCCGCGGCGCGCGCGACGGTGGCGGCCATATCCAGCGTGCTGCGGCGGGGAACGCGCACGCCTTTTTTGAAGTCGGGGCCGATCATCAGCATGCAGGGCTGCGGGCCTTTGTCGGGCAGATAGCCGTGCGTGCCGCGCCCCGTGCGGTAGTCGGATGTGTCGCACCCCTTGAAATACGCGCCCTGGTACTTGCCGCCGAAGGCCGTGTAGCCGTCGGTCTCCAGCACGAAGTCAAAGTCGCCGTCCAGGTGCTCCAGCCCGGCGATCTCCTCGCGGGTATAGCATTTTTCAAAGCCGTACAACTGCGAGGCGGCCGCCTCGGTGAACAGTTTATAAACGGCGGCGCGGGTCTTTTTGTCGTTCTTGTCGGTCAAAAACACCTGGGCCGAACAGCCGACGGATTTGACGTACGCTTTGGCGCTTTTGACGCCGCCTTCCTTGTCGAGTTTGATCAAACCGTTCTCCACGAGCAGCACGTTGGGGTGGCACCACCGCTTGATGTCCATTTGCCCGTGGTCGGAGGTGAGAATGATGTTGGTGTTTTCAAATTCGCCGATCTCCCGCAGCGCCCGCACGATCTTTTTCAGCCAATAGCAAACGTAGTCGAGCGCCTCGCCGTTCCGGTCGCTGAACACGCCGTACCGGTGGCGCGTGCTGTCCATGTTGCAGGGGTGCATCACCATAAAATCGGGGTTATATTTGCGTATCATGTCCCGCATGCAGGCAAAGACGAACTCGTCGGCGTAGGGCGTGGTGCGCTGGTGGCCCGCGATGTAATACAGGTTCGGCGTCACGATATCCTCAATGACCCGGTCGCTCGACCCCATCCGCTTCAGCGCGGCGGGCAGGGGGTCGTCCTTTTCGTCTTGGGTCTGCGACCAGTATTCCGGCACGTTGTAGTCGATGTGGGGGTCGTTGCCCAGCACGGGCCAGAACACGTTGGCGGTGGTCATGCCGGCCTCTTTGGCGGCGTCGATCAGCGTTTTGCGGCGGTTGTATCTGCGCTCCCACGTCCAGTCGTGATCGCCGAAGCCGTCGACCTCGTTGTTGTAAACGTGCGTTTTGTCGGGGTAACAGCCCGTCAGCATCGAGGCGTGGCAGCAATAGGTGATGGAGGGGTAAACGGTGCGCAGCGTTTCCACCAGACTGCCGCCCGCCGCCAGTTCGCGGAACGTGGGTTTGGTCATCAGGTAGTCAAGGTCTTCGCGCACCAGCGCGTCGTTGGAGACGATCAGCCACTTTCTTTTGCTCATGTCTGCTTTCCTCCCGTCGAAAAGGCGTGTTTTTCGGCTTCATTATACGGCAAATAAGAACCCTTTGTCAAGGAAAAGCAAAGTTTTTTCGCCCGCCATTGACGAAACGGCTTTTTTGCGGTAGAATAGGAAAAAGAAAGCGAAAGGAGGCGCGCCCGTGATCCTGATCATTGCCGAAAAACCGAGCCTGGCCCGCAACATTGCGGCGGGCATCGGTCAGATGACGAAACAAGACGGATATATGGAAGGCAACGGCTACCTCGTGACGTGGGCTTTCGGCCATCTCTTTTCGCTCGTGGATATCGAGGCCTACAATCCGGCGCCCGCCGGCAGCGGGGGGCATTGGACGCTCGACAATCTGCCCTGCATTCCCGACGCGTTCCGCTTTGAGCTACGCCACGACAAAAACGGCAAAAAGCCCGACGCCGGCATCGCGCGGCAGTTCGGCATCATCAAAAAACTGTGCAACCGTCCCGACGTCGATACCATCGTCAACGCGGGCGACGCCGACCGGGAGGGCGAGATCATCGTGCGCCTGTGCGTGCAGAACGCCCTTTCGGGGTCAAAACCCTTCAAACGCCTGTGGCTGCCCGATCAGACGCCGCAGACGGTGGCCGAGGCGCTGGCCGCTCTCGGCGACGAAACGGCATACGACGACCTGGCCAACGAGGGCTTTGCCCGCACCTATATCGACTGGCTGTACGGCGTCAATCTGACCCGCTACGCCACCATCAAGACCGGGTCGCTGCTGCGCGTGGGCCGCGTCATCGTGCCCATCGTGCAGGCCGTTTACGAGCGGGATATCGCCATTCGCAACTTCGTGCCCGGCAAATATCTCGCGGTCGTCAGCGCCGCGAAGACGGGCGGCGAGGTCGTGGAGCTGACTTCCGCCGAAAAGTTCGACGCCGACAAGCGGGACGAGGCAGAGGCCTATTGTCAGGCGCTCAACGACGCGGGCGCGGCGGTGACGGACGTCAAGGTCAAAAAAGACGTGCTGGCGCCGGGCAAACTCTACTCGCTCTCGACGCTGCAGAACGTGCTGGGCAAAAAGTACAAAATGTCCATGACCGACAGCCTGAACATCATTCAGGGGCTTTACGAAAAGGGATATCTCACCTATCCGCGCACCAACTCCGAGTATCTGGCCACCGCCGAAAAGGGCAAGATCGCCAAGATCGTTTCGGCCTGCCGCGACCTCGGCTACGACCTGAAATTCAAAGACAGCCCCAAGATCTTCGACGACAGCCGCATCGAGTCGCACTCCGCGCTGACGCCCACCTACAAGATCCCGAAAAAGGGCGACCTTTCTCAAAAAGAGAACGACGTGTACGCCACGGTGTTCCGCCGCTTTGCCGCCGTGTTCTGCGCCAATCCCTGCACGGCGGAGCGCACCGAGATCACGATCAAAGCCGGCGATATCGAGACCTTTACCTTAAAAGGGCTCGTCGTACTGGAACCCGGCTGGATGAAATACGACGACAGCAGCCAAAAGGACAAACGGCTGCCGAAACTGCAAAAGGGCGACGCCGTGAACGTGGCGTTCGCGCCGAAAGAGAAGGAAACGACGCCGCCGAAGCACTACACCATCGAAACGCTCAACAACTACCTCAAAAACCCGTTCCGCGACGAAAAAGCGGCCGCGGCGGAGAACACGGTGGGCAGCGACGACAGCGAGGATTACAAAGCGGTGTTCGAGGGGCTTGAACTCGGCACCGAGGCCACCCGCACGGGCATTATCGACAA
>CAMZFG010000190.1 GCA_947306035.1 uncultured Clostridia bacterium
TCGATGACCGCCGTGCCGTCTTTGCTGACGTAGTGCGTCCTGACGCCGAGTTCTTCCATCCAGGCGCGGACTTCGAGCGTTTTATAGGGGCCTTTGCCGCCGCGGTTATCCCATAGCCACGAGGGCGTCGGCCACAGGCACGCGGCGGGGGAGACGGCCTCGTAAAACGCTTTATCGCAACCGTTCTGGCCGTGGTGCGCCATCTGGCAGACGTCGCAACGCAAAAGGCCGCTGTCGCGCCACAGGCGCAGGATCTTTTGCCCCGCTTCCACGCCGCAGTCGCCGGTGAACAGCACGCTTTTTTGACCGAGTTCCATGCGAAAGACGAGCGACGCGTTGTTGGCGCGGTTGGAAGGAATGGCGCAATCCTGCGAGAACAGCACGAAAAACCGGGCCGCGCCGACCTCGATGACGTCGCCGCCCGACGCGATGCGCACCTTGTCGGCAAAGCGGGGCAGCAGGCGATAAAAGAGATCCATCGTTTCGGCCGCCGAGGCGTCTTCCGCCGCGAGATACTGCCGCGAGGGGAAGTTGAGATAGACGGCGTCTGCCGAAAAAGCGTCGGCATGGTTCTCGACCATATCGAAAAAGACGTTGACGTGGTCGTCGTGCGGGTGCGTGAGAAACCAAGCGTCGATATGCGGCCTGTCACAGCCCGCCGTCTGCTTCAGATATTCGAGAAAATACGGCGTTTCGGAGGCAAAGCCGCCGTCGATGACGATCAGTTTGTCGTCCTTTGTGGTGATGATGAAACTGTTGCAGATGGTGTCCGTGACCGAACGCAGCATGTGAACGGCGTTTTTACCCATATCAGTCCCTCCCGAACGAAACGCGCCGCAAAAAGCGGCTTTACAACGGCGGCGCGGTCTGCTATAATTATATCATAATGACGCACGTTGTCAACAGAAAATCATCGGCGAACGGGGGAGAGCGACATGGCACACGAAAAAGGGAAGACCGCGGGCTACATTCTGGGGTCGGGCGCGCTGTATCTTTTGATGCTGGCGCTGACCGAACTCAATCAGAACCGCGTGGCGGGGCTGATTTTGACGGCGCTGCTCGGCGTGGCCTTTTGGGTGCTGCATCATAGAATGGCGGAAGAAAAGCGGCGCAAAAAAGCGCTTTTATGGCTTGGCTGGCTGCTTGTGTTCGCCCTCTTCTTTGCCGTCACGCAGCCGCCGGTGCGCCCCGTGCCCGCCGTGGCGGGCAAAGACCCGCAGACGACGGAGATCGTCACGCTGGCCGACGGGCAGGTGCGCGGCGTGAAGACGGCCGACGGCACGGTGGAAGTGTTTGCCGGCATTCCCTACGCCAAACCGCCCGTGGGCGACCTGCGCTGGCGCGAGCCGCAGGACCCCGAACCGTGGCAGGGCGTTTTGCAGGCCGATCATTTTGCGCCCATGAGCATGCAGCCCGTGCGCGGCACGCTGTATCAATCGCTGACGCGCATCGTCGGCTACCACGACTATCGCGTCTCTTTTACCGATAACTACCGCGCTCCGGTCAGCGAGGACTCGCTTTACGTCAACGTGTGGCGACCCGCGAACGGCGGCGAAAATCTGCCCGTTCTGGTCTATATCCACGGCGGCTCGCTGCAAACGGGGCAGCCGTGGTACGAGGATTACAGCGGCGAAGGCCTCGCGCGGCAGGGCGTGATCGTGGTCAACATGGGCTACCGTCTCGGCGTGTTCGGTTACCTTGCCGACGAAGAACTGGCGGCGGAAAGCCCCAACGGCACCACGGGCAACTACGGTCTGCTCGACCAGATCAAAGCGCTGACGTGGGTGCGCGACAACGCGGCGGCGTTCGGCGGCGACCCGACCAACGTCACGCTCGCGGGCGAGTCGGCCGGCGCGGCGGCGGTCAGCGCGCTTTGCACCTCGCCTCTCGCGGCCGGACTGTTTCAAAAGGCCGTGCTGGAAAGTTCCACCGTCGCCTCGGTCAAACCGCCCCATTCCTTCCGCCTGCTCGACGAGGCGCTGGAAAGCGGCAAAACCCTGAAAAACAAATACCGTTGCGCCACTATTGCGGAACTGCGCGCCCTGCCGGCCGCCAAACTCGTCGGCGAGGCCGAGACGCAGCATCACATGACGGTGGACGGCTACGCCCTGACCGAAACGCCCTATGAATCCTATCGGCGCGGCGCGCACAACGAGACGGCCGCGCTGCACGGCTACAACCGCGAGGAGAGCGCCGCTTTCATCCTGTTCGACGGCGCCGATATGAAGAACTACGAAAAGAAGGTGCGCGGCTACTTCGGCGACGCCGCCGACGAGGTGCTGGCGCTGTATCCGGCCGGCACGAACGACGAGGCCGCGCGGTACTGGGCCGAGATATGGGGCGCGGTGTTCTTCGACTATCCGCACTATTGCTACGACCGCCTGGCGGCGGCGAACGGCATTCCCGTTTACGAGTATCATTTTGAAAAAGAGAACGGGCGCCTCGGGCCCTGGCACAGCGGCGAGCAGGTCTATCTGTACGGCAATATCCCGCCCCGTTCCCGGCTGTATGACGACCGCGACCGCGCGCTTTCGGCCGAGATGACGGCCTATTTCGTCAACTTTATCAAAACGGGCGACCCCAACGGCGAGGGGCTGCCGCGCTGGGAACGGAACCTGACGGGCGTCGATCTGATGAACTTCGGCGTGACCACGGGCATGGCGGTCGAGCGCAAAGAGGCGCTTTACCGCATTCTGGACCGCATGGACGGCTGGGCGGCGTGATCTTTGCGTTTTATCCCGCGCCGTCTTGACAAAGAAGCAAAGTGCCGTTATAATGAAAATGCGGCATTCCGTGTATCAATTTTCAGAGAGGTGATCTTATGGAACTATCGATCAGAAACAAATGGGTATCGCTGGGCGGCTCCTCCGTCATTCAGGACGTGAACGGCAACGACGTGATGAAAGTCAAGGGCAAAGTGTTCTCGTTCACAAGCAAAAAATACCTGACCGACATGCAGGACAACGTCAAATACGTCATTCGCAACAAGTTCTGGC
>CAMZFG010000191.1 GCA_947306035.1 uncultured Clostridia bacterium
TAGTTGTTGGTATAATCCCAAATTTGCAGATTGTCGCAGATAGCGGCCCACCCCGTCAGAATGCCGTCAAACGCCGCGTTCTCGGGGCAAAGCCCGTCGTTTAGGGGATGCGAGTAGTCGCAGGTGATGGGGCACAGCCACACCGATACGTTTTCGCGCGGCCGCGTGACGCGGGGCGGCTCGACCGTCCACTGATAGGCCAGCGTGTCGATGGTCACATTCGGGTAATCCGTAGCAATATCTTGTGCCACGGCGTTGACAAAGCGTAGCAGCACGCCCGCCCATCCCTCTTCTTCGGCGATCTGGCGACAATGCTCGCACTCGCAATGCTCCGGCGTGTCGTTCTGCGAGACCGATATACTGTTGACGTTCGGGTCTCGCTCCAGTATCGCCCGCACGTTGCGGATCACCGTCTGCAAAACCGCGGGGTCGGTCAGGCACGGGTTTTTCGTGGTGCCGTCGCCCGTTTCGGAAAGGCGCCCCAGCGAATGCACGCCGACGCCGCCCGCGTTCCAACTGCCGCCCACCGCGGCGGAAAAGGGGCCCGTGTGCCCGCAGTCGTTGATGCCGTTCTTGACCATCCACGCCTGCGACAGCCGCCCGTCGTACCAGTCGAACGACCTTTTGGCAAAGCGCGGCGCGTAGACGATCTCCCGTTCCGTCAGCACCGCGTCGCCTGCCTTACACGTTTCCAGTTTGGGCGTGAAAAAGCGTACGCCGAAAAACTCCTCCAAAAAGCGGTACGCGCCGTAGATGGCGCCCCGCACGTTGCCGCCCTCGATGGTCGTTTTGCGCGCGGTCACGCAAATGCGGTAGCCGTCCGCCGCCTGCGCTTCGTTGATGCAGATCTGAATGGGATAGCCGTCGTCCTTGACCAGCACGCGCATTTTAATAAGGTATTTTGTCAGTTCATCCGCGGCGTAGTCCACGCCGTCGCCCTCTTTGGCGATCACGGCGACCCGATACAGCCGCTCCGTGTCGTAATACAGCGTTTTCGCACAAAACTTCTCCACCGTTTCGGTCATGTCCGTCGTCTCCTCGTTCGTTTGCGTCGGCTCTTCGGCTGCCGCGTTCGTCGTCGTCTGCTCGTCGGCGGTCGTCTGCCCGCCTTTAGCGCCGCACCCCGTCAGCAGCAGGGCCGCCGCTAAAAGGAGCGCCGTGATACCGAGCCGTATTCGGCGTTTCATCGTTTCACCTCTTTCCCGATCGTTTCCACAAGATTGATGAACCGCAGCCCTTTTTTCAGGGCGTAAGAACAGGTGTAAAGCGTGCCGCCCCGGTTCTCCCGCAGGTAGGCCACGCAGCAGTCGCTGCCCTCTACCAGCGCCCGGTTGCGCAGGTGCATGCACGCGGGGGTGTAGGTCTCCTCGACGAAGCGGTTTTCGTCCGCCTCGGCGAGAATGCGCTCCCACAGCGCCCGCTCTCCCCGTGACCAGCCCCGCGGCTGATCGCGGCACGGCAGTATCAGGACCAGGCGGCAGTCGGGGTGCTCCTGCCTCAAACGCAGCACCCGCAGGGCGGCCAGCGTGTCAAATCCGCGCGCCCCGCCCGTGCGGAACTCCGTATAGCCCTCGGCATACAGATCGGCCACGCACCGGTCGAGCGCGGCGGAGAGCGCCGCCGCACGGTCTTTTTCAATGGTACGATGCCCGGTAAAACAACAGATCACGGCGCGGCCTCCCCTTTTTTTCTCCCTTCTACTATATCACAAAACCCGCCCCGCGCATAGCCCCTTTGCAAAAAAGATGCTTTTTGCTCGTCACGCACCGCCCCCGCGCGACGCAAAGCGTTCTTTTGCGACCCGCCGCGCGGCGCCGCGACGCAAAGACCCGTTTTCTGCCCGCACGTTGCGACCGCCTTTGCCGTCTTTGCCGCCTACAATAAAAGGACAACACAAAAAAAGACCGCGCCGCGGTCAAGGAGGTCACAACATGCCAAACGTCAAAAAGAAAAAGGAGCGGCCGGGCGACGATCGCCATGCCGCGGGGCAGGAAGAAAACCGCCCCGAAACCACCCGCGAGCGGGTCGACGACAGAGGCGCGGCGGCAAAAGCCGCCAAAAAGCCGCGCCTGACCCTGCCCTTTTCGCCCGATCGGAGCACCGCCGAGCAGCTGCTTCGCCTTTTGCTGTTCGCCGCGCTCGGCGCGCTGGCGGCAAGCGCCGAGCTGCTGTTCGGCGTGCGGCCTTTCGGCATAGGCCTCGCGGCGGCGGCCACCCTGCCCATGCTGCCCGCCGTGGCGGCGGGCGCCGCGCTCTATTTGCTCTTTACCAAAGAGTACGTCTCGCTGTTCGCGCTGTTTCTGCTGCTTGCCCTGCGCACCGTCGTGGCGCTGTTTTCCCCGAACGAAAAAGGGGAGCGCTTCTGGTTTGCCGAGCGTCCTCTCTACCGTATCGTCGCCGCCGGGGCAACGGCGCTGGCCGTGGGCGTTTATCTGTCGGCACGGGGCGGCTTTCGGTACTACGATCTGTTTGCGCTGCTCTTGTCGGCGGCGGCCGCGCCGCTTTCCGCCGCGCTGTATCTCGGCGTGTTCGAGAAAAAGGACAAGCTTTACCCTTACAGCCGCGAGGCGGGCTATGCCACGGTGGTGCTGACGGCGATATTTGCCCTGAGAACGGTGTCGTTTTTCGGCATTTATCCCGCCGCGGCGGCCGCCGCGGGCGTGGCGTTTCTGCTGGTGTCGCACCGCGGCATACTCGTCGGCTCGATCGGCGGCGCGCTGTGCGGGCTTTGCTTTGACTGGCGCCTCGCGCCCGCCTTTTTCCTGTGCGGTCTCTGCTTCGGATTGCTGGAAAAAAGCACCCGGGGCGGGGGCGTGCTGGCGGGCGGTGCCGCCGCGGCGCTGTACGCCTTTTTCCTTGACGGCACGCCGGGGCTCTCGCACCTGCTGCCGGCGCTGCTGACCGCCGGGGCGCTGTTTCTGGCCACCGACAGCGCGGGGCTGATCGAGGGGGCGCCCGCCCACCTTCTGGCGGTGCTGCGCCGCCGCG
>CAMZFG010000192.1 GCA_947306035.1 uncultured Clostridia bacterium
GCCCCGTCAGCGGGCGTTTCCGGTTTCGGCTGCTCCTTCGGCGTTTCGGCCGTGCCCGCCACGCCGGCAGGCGCGGTGCCCTCTCCCGCGATCTCGACGGCGCCCTTTTCGGTGTTCTCGGGCGGGCGGTCGAACACGCCCTCTTTGACGAGCTGCAGGAACACGGCCACCACGCGCGGCGAGAACTGCGTGCCGGAGCAGCGCTCGATCTCGGCGGCCACTTTTTCAAGCGGCATCTGGCGGCGGTAGGGTCTTGTCGAATACATGGCGTCAAAGGCGTCTGCCACGGCGATGATCTGCGCGATCTCGGGAATATCGTTGCCCGAGAGGCCCTTCGGGTAGCCCGTGCCGTCGTACTTTTCGTGGTGATAGCCCGCGCCGAGCGCGATGCCGGGGGCGATGTCGATGTCTTTGAGGATCTCGTAGCCGCGGGTGGCGTGGCTCTTCATCACGGCGTATTCCGCGTCGTCAAGGCGACCGGGCTTGTTTAAGATGTTGTCGGGAATGCTGATCTTGCCGATGTCGTGAAGCAGGGCGATGTTGTAGATCTGCTCCACCTCTTTCGGCGACTTGCCGAGCCGCTCGGCGAACATGGCGGTATATTTGGCGACCCTGGCGGAGTGGCCGTTGGTGTAGGCGTCTTTCATATCGATGCAACTGGAGAAGACCTTGGTCATCTGGTTGATGAGTTTGGCGTCCTCTTCCTGCTTTTTGAGCAGTTGTCTGGCCTTTTTGCGGTAGAGGAGATAGGCCGCGCCCGCCACGATCAAAAGACCGATGACGATCATCAGCCCCCAGAACCAGGCCTGCTCGTAGTACGCCTTATCCTTGATGATGGTCACGGTCAGGGTCTGCTCGATCTCGCCCGTGGCCTCGTTGATCAGCGACAGGTGAAAGCGGTAGGTGCCGCCCTTGAGGTTGGTGTAGCTGGCGTACTGCATCTCCTGCTTGGTGACGTAGATGGGCTCGTCGTCAAACCCTTCGAGGTAGTAGGAGAGGTGCGGGTTGGACAGCGCGAAGGTAAAGGCGTTGGCGTAGATATTCAGGCGCTTGCAGTCGGCGGGCACGTGGATCTCGGTCTTGTCGTGCAGCCACACGACGTCGTCGTCGATAAGCAGGTACGGCACCGACAGTTTGATGCTGCTGCCGTCCTCTTCGGGGGCGTTGATGTTGACGCTGTAAACCGAGGTCTTGGAGCAGATGTAGAGCGTGCCGTCCTCATCCTGATAACTGAACGCGTTGGCGGTGGGAATGCCGGGCAGGCCGCTGCGGCCGTCGTAGTGCACGCACTCCATGCCCTCTTTGTCGGCCACAAGATCGTCGCGCTTGACAACGTAAACGCCGTTGCTGCACAGCACCCAGGCGCGGTCGCTGTTGTCAAAGTAAATATCGAAATTGTTGAAATACGGAAAATTGAAGAGCGTGGTGACCTGCTCGTCTTTCATATAGGCCAGAGAGTTGCTGGTCACGATCCAGTAAAGATCCTCTTTCGGGTCTTTTTTGATGCGCATGACCACGCCCGATTTCAGACCGGCGTCGGTGCCGATCTGATAGACGCGGCCGCCGTCCACGACGTAGATGCCGTCGCCGTCGCTGCCGAGGTAGAGTTTGCCGTCGGGCCCTTCCTCGACGCACAATACTTCGAGATTGCTGATGCCGCTGGCGTCGTCGTAGTGGCCGGTGACAACGTCGTTTTCAATAACGGTGATGCCGTTGTTGGCCACGATCCAGCGGCCGTCGGAGAGTTTGGTCAGCATGCGCACCCATTGCGTGAGCATGCGGTGATCCTCGGGCGTGCCGGGGTCGGCGTTGTAGATCTCCCAGGTGTCGGTGGCGGGAGTGTAGTGCACGAGGCCCTTATCGCCGTAGGTGCACAGCCACAGTTTGTCGCCGTCCTTCTTGATGCAGCGGATACGCACGTTTTCAAGCAGCGCGGTCAAGCCGTTATAAACGGGGTGATAGTCCGCGTCGAGAATGCAAAGGCCCGTGTTGGTGCCGATGTAGAGATCTGTGCCGAAAAGGCAGGTGCTGTTGACCGGCGTGAACTCCGTTTTGGCCACCGCCGCGATATCGGTAAAGCGGTTTTTGACGATCTTCATCACGCCCTGCTGCGACGAGGTGAACCACAAGTTGCCCTCGTAGTCCATCATCATGCGGTCGATGGAGTTGGTCATGGGCAGATCCTGCAACTGACGGAACGTGCCGTCCGCGCCGAAAATGCCGATGCCGTTTCCGGCGCACACCCACAACTGGTCGTCGAGTTTGCGCACGGCGTTGACCACGCCGAGCGCGCCGGGCAGCAGCAATTCGCGGTCGGCTGCCTCGCTCTTGAGGTCGCCGTGATAGATAACGCCGCTGCCGCCCACGTAAACGTAGCCGGGGCGATCGGGATCGGCGTACACGGTGTTGGCGGAGTCGAGTTTTACGCCGCCCGCGCCGAGGTTTTCGGCTTTGTAGTAGGTCACGTCTTTGTTTTTGAGGGTGAACACGCCGCCCGTCAGCGTCACGCCGTACACCGTGTCGCCGCCCGTGTAGAGTTCCATGACGTACTCGGTGTTGATCTGCGGGTTGTCGATCTGGTGCATGACGCCCGTCGGATCGACGTAGGCCACGCCCATGGTGGTGGCAACGTAAACGTTGCCCTCGGCATCCTCGGTGATGGAGCGGACGGACGAGGCGCGCAGGCCCTCTTCGCGGTTATAAAAAGTAAAAGTCTCGTCCTCGAGCACGGCCACGCCGCTGTCGTTGGTGCCGACCCACAGACGCCCGCGGCTGTCCATGTAGAGCGACACCACGCTGAAAATGCCGGTGGCGGCGCTGTAACGGTAAAAGCTGTTGCCGTCATAGCGGATGAGCCCGCTGTAACAGCCGATGTAGATAAAGCCCTCCGGCGACTGCACGATATCGTTGGCGACGGAGGTGGGCAGACCGCTGCTGTTGTCGTACAGCACGGCGGTGTAGCCGACGCC
>CAMZFG010000193.1 GCA_947306035.1 uncultured Clostridia bacterium
AGGCCGATCATGGGCTCGTCCATCAGCAAAAAGTGCGGGCGCGGCAAAAAGCCGAGGCACAGGTTGAGTTTTTGCTGCATGCCTTTGGAGAGCTCGTCGCCGAATTTCTTTTTCTTGTCGGTCAACTCAAAGCGGTCAAGCAAGGTAGCGGCGTAGTCCTTCCAGTCGGTCAGGCGGTAGGCGCGCGCGAGAAACTCCATGTGCTCCGCCACCGTCAGGTTGGGGTAGAGCGAGGGGATCTCCGGCACGTAGCCGAACACGCGCTTGGCCTCGACCGTTTTGTTGGGCAGACCGTCGACCAGAATGTTGCCGTCGTAGCGCAAAAAGCCCGTGATACATTTGATCAGCGTGCTTTTGCCCGCGCCGTTGGGGCCGAGCAGCACGGTGATGCTGCCGCGGTCGAGATGGAAAGAAAGATCGTTGCAGGCCACGTTTTTGCCGTAGCGTTTTGTCAGATGGGTGACTGTCAGCATAGTGTTCTCCTTATTCTTGTTACCCGCGGGCGCGCAGGCCTTTGGGATAATGATTTTTCAACGTACCGCAAACGGCCTTGCCGCCGCCGAGCGGCGCCCCCTCGTACAGCACGGCCGCATAACCGTTTTCACAATCGCAGGCGATCTCAAGCCCCGCCAGATACGCCGCCGTGCGCGGATCGTCCGAAGACAGCGCGACCCGACGCGCAAACTGCCTGCCGAAAGCGGAAAACAGGTGGTGATGGGGCAAGAAACGCCCCTTTTGCACCGATCCCAGCGTCACGCCCGCGCAAAAAACGCCGCGCGGCGGCAGGGGAAAGTCGGGGGCCAGGCAAAGATCGTTCCGGCACAGCGTCAGGCGCCCCGCGGGGCGCGCGGTCAGGTTGTCGCGCAAGAAATCTTCGGCCGTTTTCGCCGCGATCTTGTCCGGAAAAACCGCCCCGTCACGGGGGATATTTGCTTTTCCGTCGTCCTCGCGGCGAAAGAGCGCCGCAAATTGCCCTTCGCCGGGCGACAGATAGGGATAAAAGCGACGGCAAAACGAAAGGTCGCGCCCGCCTGCGTCAATACCCGGCGCGGTGATCTTTTCAACGGCAGGGTCGACGGGTATCAATGAAAACGAGGGGTGACGGGTCAAAAAATCGGCCACGTTGGCCTCGTTTTCTTCCATAGAAAAAGTGCAGGTGGAATAGAGCAGCCGCCCACCCGGCACCACGGTTTTCGCCGCCTCGTCAAGGATCTCCCGCTGACGCCCGGCAGAGGCCGACACGCCGGCTTCGCTCCACTCGCCCGCGGCGTTTTCGTACTTGCGGAACATGCCCTCGCCGGAGCAGGGCGCGTCGACCAGCGTCAGATCGAAAACGGGGCCGTAGAGATCGGCCAGCGCGGTCGGCGACAGGTTGGTGACCACGGTGTTGCAAAGCCCCATGCGCTCCACGTTGCCATGCAATATCCGACACCTTGCCGTCACATACTCGTTGGAAACGACCACGCCGTCAGGGCCGACGGCCGCCGCCAGTTGGGTGGTCTTGCCCCCCGGCGCGGCGCAAAGATCCAGCACCCGCGCTCCGGCAAGTTCGCCCGCGGCCGCCACCACGCACATGGCCGACGGATCCTGCATGTAGAACATGCCGGCGTGGTGCGCGGGCAGGCCGCCTACCTTTTCGTCGGCGGCGTAGTAGGCGTGCGGGAGAAACGGCACGGGCGACGTTTCAAACGGCAGCAGCGCCAGCAATGTCTCGTCCGTCGTTTTGCCCGTGTTGACGCGAAAAGCCCGCACGTCCGGCTCTTCCATGGCGCGGCAGTAAGCCGCGTAGTCAAAGCCGGGCAGAGCAGACAGACGCGCAAGAAACGCCTGCGGCAGGTCTTTTACCATTTGGCTCCCTCGTTGTGGTAGGGCGTGCCGACGAACCCGATCTGCGTAAAATCTTCGGGATTGTGGCGAATGATGTAGTCGATGTAGCTCTCGATCATCAGCGCGGTCAGCCGATAGCCGGCGGCGTTGAGGTGACCGCCGAGATAGAAGTGACGGTGGAACGCCTCGTCGTAGACGGGCGCGTAGCGGCGCAGATCGACGAGATAGCAGCCCTCGAACAGGGCCGCGATGTCGTGAAGCAGGGCGGCGTGCTTGTCGCACATGGCCTGAAATTCGCTGTTGCCGGGTTCCCTCGGGCAGGTGACCAGAAAGAATTTGGCCTTCGGCTGCATGGCCTTGTACTTGGCAATGATCTTTGCGTAGTAACCGGCAAAGGTGGGCTTGTTTTTACTGCAGTCGTCGGGGTCGATATCCGCCGCGCTGCCGAGCGCCAGGTGTCCCTCAAGCATGGCGAAGATATCGTTGACGCCGAGCGCGATGACGTAGGCCTGCGCGACTTTGGCGGGGTCGGACCAGCCGCGTTCGTCGGCCTCTTCCAAAAAGGATTTGGCCGCGAGACCGCCGCGCGAGAAGTTGTAGACCGTCAGCCCCGCGTCACGGGCGATATATTGCCCCCAGGAATAATCAAAATAGTCGTGATAGCCCTTTTGCCCGTTCTTCAGCGACTCGAACTCGCCGGAGGAAAGACTGTCTCCGATGCAGCCGAGCGTGCGGAAAATGCCGCAGAAACCGCCGTTTTCCACCATGGTGTCAAGGGGCTGCTCGTTTTCTCTATCCATATACCGTTTGATATCCATTTTCGTTCTCCCGTGTGATAAGTTTTTGTTCACGCGTATAACAGTATAATATAAAAGGGAACAAATGTCAATTCCCACCGCGTTTTTTGCGCCGCCCGACGGCCGCGTTTTTTGTCGCCACTTTTTTGAAGAAGAGGGGTTGACAAACGGGCGCGGGTGTGCTATACTGACAGGGCAGTTTTGAGAAACGGCGTGCATTGCGGCTTGCCGGAATGGCGGAACTGGCAGACGCCCGGGACTTAAAATCCCGTGATACTTTGTATCGTACCGGTTCGATCCCGGCTTCCGGCACCATCTTTTCAA
>CAMZFG010000194.1 GCA_947306035.1 uncultured Clostridia bacterium
GTCACCGGCATAACGTCGCCGGAATGGTGGGCGATGCCGTCGCGCACCTCAAAAGTCAGGTTCAGGCCCCTGCCGTCGTTCTCCAGCCGCTCGACCACCCGCACGCCCTGGGCGTTGTGGGAAAAGTCGGGTGAGAACAACTGCCGCATCACGGTCTCGCCGGCGTGGCCGAAAGGGGTGTGCCCGAGGTCGTGGGCAAGACCGATGGCCTCGGTCAGATCCTCGTTGAGCGACAGGCCGCGCGCCATGGTGCGGGCGATCTGCGTCACCTCCAGCGTATGGGTCAGACGCGTGCGGTAATGGTCGCCGGCCGGCGCGAGAAACACCTGCGTTTTGTGCATGAGGCGCCGGAAGGACTGGCTGTGGATGATGCGATCGCGATCGCGCTGAAAATCGGTGCGCGCCGCATCCGGCTCGATGGGATAGTCCCGCCCGCGGGTGTTCTCCGTCAAAAACGCATAGGGTGACAGCACGTCGTGCTCGCGCGCCAACAGGCGCTCCCGTACGGTCTCTTTCATACGCGCACTTCCTTTCCGGCCGATTTTGTCGACCATAAATAATATACGCCGAAAAACGCGGAAATACTTTTTTCGGCAATATTTTTATTAAATAATAATTTTAGAGCAAACGCGCCCCGGCAGGCCGGGGCGCGCAGACAGGTCACAACGGCAGGATATCCAGCGTTTCGCCGAGCACGACGGGCGTCGAGCGACCCGCCGTCAGATCGACGACGCGGGCGGCGAACGACGAAGCGACCGACGACGGCACGCGGCAGACCAGCGTGACGGACGCGGCAAAATCGCACGTTTCCTCGCGCCCCTCAAAGCGGGGCAATTCCTGCGTCAGTTTTTGGTGATCGGTGTAAGAAAGCGATACCGTCAGGCGGGTAAACGCGACGTAACTGACGGTCGGCGCGCCCGCCAGCGCCACTTTGGCCGCGCCCGCGTAGGCACGCGTCAGACCGCCGGCGCCCAGCAGGATACCGCCGAAATAACGGGTGGTGGCTACGCACACGTCGGAAAGACCCGAACGCCGGATCTGCTCCAGCGTGGGCAGGCCCGCCGTGCCCTGCGGCTCGCCGTCGTCGGCGTAGCGCAAAGTGCCGTCGCGCAGCAGATAGGCGTAAACGGTGTGCCGGGCGGCCGGGTGCGCTTTTTTGCGGGAGCGGACGAACGCCTCGGCCTCTTCGGCGGTGGCGACGCGGTGTACGGCGGCAATGAAACGGGAGCGCTTTTCTTCGATCTCCGTCTCAAAATCCCCGGCAACGGTGCGAAAAACAGGGTCATTCTCCATGCTCTGTCTCCTCTCCGCACGCGCTGTCGAACGCCTGCAGACGGCCGTACGTTTTCTCGTCGGTCACGGCGGTCACGGTGACGGTCTCGTCGCCGTATTCGACCGTTTCCACAGTGGCGTCGCGGTAAAGCAGCGCCAGCAGGTTTTGCTTGTCGTTGGGAATGCGGAACGTGACGCGGCGCGCGCCGCTGTGCAGCATCTGTTCGATGCGGTCGAGCAGCAAGTCGATGCCCTGCCCCGTGGCGGCGGAAATATAGATCACGCCCTCGCGCACGCGACCCACGCCGGGCACGGCCGCGCCGAGGTCGCATTTATTGAACACGTACAGCACCTTTTTATCGGCCGCGCCGATCTCGGCGAGCAGTTCTTCCGTCACCTCGATCTGCCGGGCGGCCTCCGGGTCGGAAGCGTCGACCAGCACCAGGAGCAGGTCGGCCGCGACCGCCTCTTCCAGCGTGGACTTGAAAGCGTGGATCAGGTGGTGCGGCAGGTTGCGGATAAATCCGACCGTGTCGGTCAGCAAGATCGTTTCGCCGCCGGGCAGCCGGCATTGACGGGTGGTGGGATCGAGCGTGGCAAACAGTTTGTCTGCCGTCAGGATCCCCGCGTCGGTCAGGCGGTTGAGCAGCGTCGATTTGCCCGCGTTGGTATAGCCGACGATGGCCACGCGGTCAAGCCCCGAACGGTCGCGGGCCTGCCGCTGGGTGCGGCGATTCTCCGCCACTTCGGCGAGCGCCTGTTCCAGCGCGTGGATGCGGCGCGCCAGGTGGCGGCGATCCGTTTCGAGCTGGCTCTCGCCGGGACCGCGGGTACCGATGCCGCCGCCGAGACGCGACAGTTCGCCGCCGCGCCCCAGCAGGCGCGGCGCGGTATATTTGAGCTGCGCCAGTTCCACCTGCAGTTTGCCCTCGCTGCTCTCGGCGTGCAGGGCAAAAATGTCGAGGATCAGCATGGAGCGGTCGATGACGCGCACGCGGTCGCCGAGCGCCTCTTCCAGATTGCGGATCTGCGAGGGCGAGAGTTCGCAGTCGAACACGACCAGCGTCACCTCGTTGCACCCGCAGTAGTAGGCGAGTTCCGCCACCTTGCCGCTGCCGAGATAGGTGCGCGCGTCCGGCGCCTCTTTGTTCTGGATCATGGAGAACACGGCCTCGCCGCCCGCCGTTTCAAGCAGGCGCTCCAGTTCGCCGAGACTGACCTCGACTTCTTGTTCGTTCCGTTCGCGGGTCACCACGCCGACCAGGGCGCCGCGCACCGCGGAAAAATCTTGTTGTTCCATTCGTTCGTTCTTCTCCTGTTAGATAGCAAAAGGGCAAGCCCGACCTGCGGGCTTGCCCACGTCGCCCGACGCCGCGGCGTCGGTGGGGGAAGATCACTTTCTTGCCTGGAGCCGCTTGTTGAACTTGTCAACGCGGCCGCCCGCATCCACCAGTTTTTGCTTACCGGTAAAGAACGGGTGACATTTCGAGCAAATTTCAACCTTCATTTCCCCGCCGTTGGTGGACCGAGTTTTGACCACATTCCCGCAAGCGCAGATGATGGTGCAGTCCGCATAGGTCGGATGAATTCCTGCTTTCATGACACGCACTCCTTTCACAGAATGAACAGATTATAGCACACTTTTTT
>CAMZFG010000195.1 GCA_947306035.1 uncultured Clostridia bacterium
GCCGCGGAGGAAGCTCCCGCCGAGGAGCAAACTCCCGCCGAGACGACGGAGGAAAACGCCTGATCGCGATCAAACTGCCCGGCGCGTTCAACGCGCCGGGTTTGTTTTTTGCGTTTTTATCAAATTTTCGCAAAAGCATTGACGCAAAAAAAGTTTTGTGATATACTGTATAAAAGAAAGTATGCCCACCTCGCGCGGAAAGGAAAACGGTATGGAGATCGCAATCGTCGCTGCCGACACCAAAAAAGAATTGATGGCGCAGTTCTGCATCGCCTACTGCGGCGTTTTGAGCAAGCACAATTTGTGCGCCACCAGCATCACCGCCAAGTACATTTCCGAGGCGACGGGGCTTGTGATCGAGCGTTTGCTGACCGGCGAGCAGGGCGGCGAAGAGCAGATCGCCACGCGCGTGGCGTACGACGAGATCGATATGCTGCTGTGCTTTCGCGATACGCGTCAGAGCAAGCCGCTCAACATGGCCGAGGAAGAGCTTTTGCTGACCTGCGACCGCTATAACGTGCCGGTGGCCACCAACATTGCCACGGCAGAGGCGTTGATCCTCGCGCTGGATCGCGGCGACCTGGACTGGCGCAACTTTGTAAACCCCATGAGCGAGTATCACAGAAACAAGAAAAAGACCAGATAAGACACGATCTATGGTCGGAACAAGCCGCCGGGCGCGGCGCGCACAGAGAGGGAACGCATGGCTGAAACGCTCCCGGCAACGCCCCGGAAAGGTACCGCCCGACCGTTACCCCGAATAGCCGAAGAGTGAAAAACTCGGGTGGAACCGTGCGGAATTTTCCACACCCCGAAAGCGCAAGCTGTCGGGGTGTTTTGTTTGTCAATTTGCCTTTATTATAAGGAGGAGAAAAATATGTTCAACGTGGATTTCGGTGAGAAGAAGGCGGCGTTCGACGCGCCCCTTTCGGTGTATGACGCGGCCGCCGCGGCAGGGCTTATCAGCCGCGAGGTGCTGGCCGCCGAGGTGAACGGCAAAACGGTCGCCCTGACCGAGGTGCTGTCGGCGGACGCCCGCGTCAGACTTTTGACTTTTGCCGACGAGGCGGGGCGGCACGTGTTCCGCCACACGGCCTCGCACATTCTGGCACAGGCCGTCAAACGGCTCTATCCCGCCGTCAAACTGACCATCGGCCCCGCCATCGAGGACGGGTTCTACTACGATTTCGATACCGACACGCCCTTCGGCGCGGACGCGCTTGCCGCCATCGAGGCGGAGATGAAAAAGATCGTCAAAGAAAACCTGCGCATCGAGCGCTTCGAACTGCCCCGCGAGGAGGCCGTCCGGTTGATGACCGAGCGCGAGGAGCCCTACAAGGTGCAGCTGATCAACGAACTGCCCGCCGACGCGGTCATCAGCTTTTATAAGCAGGGCGAATTCACCGACCTGTGCGTCGGCCCGCACCTGTTCTCGACGGGCGCCGTCAAGGCCTTTAAGCTGACGCAATGCACCGGCGCTTACTGGAAAGGCGACCAGAAGAACAAAATGCTGCAGCGCGTGTACGGCACGGCTTTTCCGAGCAAGGACGAGCTGAACGCCTATCTGGAGGCCCTTGAGGAAGCGCGCCGCCGCGACCACAACAAACTCGGCAGAGACCTGGAATTCTTCACCACGGTCGACGTCATCGGCCAGGGCCTGCCCGTGATCCTGCCGAAGGGCGCCCGCGTCATTCAGACGCTGCAGCGCTGGGTGGAGGACGAGGAGCAAAAGCGCGGCTATCTGCTGACCAAAACGCCCTACATGGCCAAACGGGAACTCTACAAGATCTCCGGCCACTGGGATCACTACCTGGACGGCATGTTCGTGCTGGGCGACCCCGCCGACGAGACCAAGGAGTGCTTTGCCCTGCGCCCCATGACCTGCCCGTTCCAGTATCAGGTGTTTCTCAACCGCGCAAGGTCTTACCGCGAGCTGCCCATGCGTCTGGGCGAGACGTCGACCCTGTTCCGCAACGAGGACTCCGGCGAGATGCACGGCCTGATCCGCGTGCGGCAGTTCACCATTTCCGAGGGGCATCTCATCCTGCGCCCCGAGCAGCTGGAAGACGAGTTCCGCGGCTGCCTGGAACTGGCCAAATATTGCCTTGACACGGTGGGCCTGCTTGACAAATGCACGTTCCGCTTTTCGCAATGGGACCCCGCCAACCCCCACAACAAGTACGAGGGCACGCCCGAACAGTGGGAAGTGGCGCAGGCCACCATGGGCAAAATTCTCGACGACCTTGGCGTGACGTACAGCATCGGCATTGACGAGGCGGCGTTCTACGGCCCGAAACTCGACATTCAGTACAAGAACGTCTACGGCAAAGAGGATACGCTGGTCACCATTCAGATCGATATGCTGCTGGCCGAGCGCTTCGGCATGTACTACACCGACAGCGACGGCGAAAAGAAACTGCCCTATATCATCCACCGCACCAGTCTCGGCTGCTACGAGCGGACGCTGGCGTACCTGATCGAGACCTACGCGGGCGCGCTGCCTTGCTGGATGGCGCCGGAACAGGTGCGCGTGCTGCCCATCGGCGATGAGCACATGGATTACGCGTTCGCGGTCAAAAAGGAGCTGGAAGCCGCCGGCGTGCGCGTGACGGTGGACGACCGCAACGAGACCATCGGCAAAAAGATACGCGGCGCGCAGCTTGAAAAGGTGCCGTATATGCTGATCGTCGGCGACAACGAAGTGGCCGACAAGACGGTGGCCGTGCGCTCCCGCAAGGCGGGCGACCTCGGCGCCAAGACCGTGGCGGCTTTCAAAGCCGACGTGCTCGAAGAGATCGCCGAGAAGCGCAAATAAAGGCAAAAAACAAGGCGGCTGTACCGAAAACAGCCGCCTTTTGTAATTT
>CAMZFG010000196.1 GCA_947306035.1 uncultured Clostridia bacterium
CGGAGGTGGGCAGACCGCTGCTGTTGTCGTACAGCACGGCGGTGTAGCCGACGCCCTTGGCCGCGAGGTCGGCCGCGCTCTCCGCGGAGACGGCGACGGCGGGCGGCGCAAACAAAAGAGCCGCCGACAAAAGGAACAGCGCGCACAGCGCAAGGCACGCGGCGCGGGTCAGATGACGTTTCATGGCAGATCCCTCTCTTGTGACGAAATAGGAAAACTTATAACAATATCAGTATAACGCATTTGATCTCGTTTTGCAAGTCATTTTTGCAGGCGCGAGCGCCCGGACGGGCGCGGGGGCGGATATAAACATTTTGTAAACGCGCCGCCGGTACGCTTGCATTTCGGCAACGCACACGCTATAATATGTCTGTAAAGTGTAAAGCGTTTGCTTTCGCTGACAACACGCCGCGCGGGCGACTGCCCGCGGCGACGCGCGAAGGAGAGCCCATATGAAAAAGATCGTCTGTTTTACGCTCGCGCTGCTGTTGCTGTTTTCCACGGCGACGGTGTTTTCCGCCTGCCGCAAAAAAAATCAAAAAACCTTTGAAACGGCAGACTGGCAGGCGTACGTCGTGGTCTACAACGACGCCTCGTTCTCCCCGCTCAAAGACGCCGTCGGCGACCTGACGACGCGCCTGTCCGCGCGCATCGGAGACAACCCGGCGCGCGAATCGACCGACGAGGAGGGCGACGTGGAGACCGACGATTTTGAGATCGTCATAGGCGACACCGACCGTGCCGCCACAAAGACCGCCAAAAGCCGCCTTTCCGGCGACGGCTGGTGCATTCTGCCGACCGGCAAAAAGATCGTCGTTTACGGCACCACGCACCTGCTGACCGTGCAGGCGGTGCGCGCCTTTATCGAGGCGTATCTGCCCGAGGGCGGCAGCGGGGCCGCGCCCGCCGACCTGCACGAGGAGATCCACGACGGCACGGCCATGCTGACCCTGCTTTCGGAGCATTGCATGGTCTTTGACGCCGACCTCGACGACGACCCGAAATCCAAATACAACAAAGATCTGACCGACGCCTACGACTATCCCGTCGTGGCCGCCCGTCAGTTGCGCGGAACGCTGGCCGCGGCCTGCGGCTGCACCGAAAGCGACATTAAACTGCGCAAAGATACGGACAAAGTGAAAGATTACGAGATCGTGGTGGGCGTGACCGACAGGCCCGTTTCAAAAGAGTTGCTCGCGTCGCTCGGCAACGTGGACCGCTTCGGTTTTCTCGTGCGCGACGGCAAGATCGCCGTGGCCGGCTTCAACGACGTGACGCTGCACCTGGCCGTTTCTCTGCTGACCACCTGCATCGAGGACGCCAAACGGCAGACCGGCTCGGCCAAACTGCCCGACGGCCTGCTGCTGGTCAAAAAGAAATCTTCCGACAACTGGTTCACCGATTTCCCGCTGCCCGACTATGAAGGCCTGACCCTGTCTGCCTCCGAGGACGTGGGGCAGAGTTCGGTGGAATACTTCTATACCGGCGCGGGCGTGAGCACGGCCAACTACGAGGATTACTGCGAAAAACTGACGGCGGCGGGCTTTGAACTCTACACCGCCAACGCCATCGAGGGCAGTATCTACCGCACCTATTTCAGCGAGGAAAAAGCGGCCATGCTGCACGTGACCTACGCCGCGTTCGCGCACGCCGCCGAGCAGAACGTCAAACTCTATCAGCCGGCCATCCGCATCGTGTCGTCGCCCACGGGCAACAATCCGCTGACCAAAGCGCGCCTGATCGAAAAAGAGGCGTTCAGCCCCGTGCAAACCTTTGAAAAAGTCACCGACACGCGCATCACGGCCTTGCAGTTCAACCGCGATATCGGCAACTTCGGCATGGGTTATATCATCACGCTGGAAGACGGGTCGTTTCTGATGATCGACGGCGGCGCCGCCGAGAGCGGCTCGCAGGATCACGTGCGCATCTACCGGGTGCTGCGCGACCTGTACTACCTGGCGCACGGCTACCAGTCCAACGAGACCGACCACCGCATCAGACTGGCGGCGTGGTATCTCACGCACGCCCACGGCGACCATTCCGGCAGTTTTACCCGGTTCGCCACCACCTACGGCGCCAAGATCGACGCCGAGAAAATGATCGCCAACCTGGTCTCGGACAGCGAGTCCTATAACTCCTACAACCCCAACAACAGGTTCCGCGACCAGATCGGCACGGTGCTGAACTCCTTCAAGACCCGCATGGCCTACTACAAGGTGAAAACGGGCTGGAAGTTCTACATTCGCAACGTGGAACTCGAGGTGCTCTTTACGCACGAAGATCTCTGCCCCGAGCGCCTGTATTACTTCAACGACTCCTCCACCGCCATCCGCATGACCATTTACAACACCGACGGGCGCGGCAACCGCAACGGCACGCCGACCACGGTGCTGTGGGTGGGCGACATGTTCCAGAAAGGGTGCCAGTTCATGCGCGCCACCTACGGCAATTACCTCAAATCGGATATGGGCCAGGTCGCGCACCACGGTTATCAGGGCTGCGACTGGGAGTTCTATCAGTTGGTCGCGCCGACCGTCATGTGGTGGCCCGCCGCCTTCAGCGAGGCCTTTGCGTGGTCGAAAGTGAGCAGCGCCAACGCCACCTATAAGATAAACGGTTACGTGCTCTATCGCCTGCAATCGGTGGAATACTTCATCTTCTGCGATCTGCAGAACATTACGGTGACCATCACGAAGGACGGGCCGCAGATGGCGCTGGAACAACTCTACAACGCCGACAGCACCGATCACGACGTCACGGCCTACGGCACGCGCGAAGCGCCTGCCGGCATTATCAGAAGCGATTCGATAAGGAGCAATTGAATATGAACGTTTACGACTTTACCGTCAAAGACGCGGCCGGCG
>CAMZFG010000197.1 GCA_947306035.1 uncultured Clostridia bacterium
GTGGAGAGATAGCGGTCGCCGGTGTCGGGCAGCAGCGCCACGATGGTCTTGCCCTCGTTCTCCGGCCGCGCGGCCAGCTGCAGCGCCGCGTAAAGCGCCGCGCCGGAGGAGATACCCACCGAAATGCCCTCTCGCCGCGCCAGGCGTTTGGCCGCGGCAAAGGCGTTCTCGTTGGCGACGGGTATGATCTCGTCGTAAACGCCCGTGTTCAGCACGTCCGGCACAAAGCCCGCGCCGATGCCCTGGATCTTGTGCGGGCCGGCGTGACCCTCGGAGAGGACGGGAGAACTCTCCGGTTCGACCGCCACGATCCTGACGTTCGCGTTCTGCTCTTTCAAGTATTCGCCCACGCCCGTGATGGTGCCGCCCGTGCCCACGCCCGCGACGAAGATATCCACTTTGCCGTCGGTGTCGCGCCAGATCTCGGGGCCGGTCGTCGCCTTATGGATGGCGGGGTTGGCGGGGTTGACGAACTGACCGGGTATGAAAGCGTGCGGGATCGTCGCGGCCAGTTCCTCGGCCTTGGCAATGGCGCCCTTCATGCCCTTGGCGCCCTCGGTCAGCACCAGTTCCGCGCCGTAAGCGCGCAGAATGTTGCGCCGCTCCACGCTCATGGTCTCCGGCATGGTGAGAATGATGCGATAACCCTTGGCGGCGGCAATGGCGGCAAGGCCGATGCCCGTGTTGCCCGAAGTCGGCTCGATGATGACGGAGGCGGGGCACAAAAGCCCCTTCTCTTCCGCGTCTTCGATCATGGCTTTGGCAATGCGGTCTTTGACGGAACCCGCGGGATTGAAGTATTCGAGTTTGACGAGAACGGTCGCTTTGATCGCGGCCTCTTTTTCGATGTTGACGATCTCGACCAGCGGCGTGTTGCCGATCAGGCCGAGCGTGCCCTTATAAACGTTTGCCATATCCTTTCTCCTTTTCTTTTACTGCCGAACGGCCGCAAAACCGGCCTCCAGATCGGCGATGATGTCGTCGATATGTTCGGTACCGATCGACAGACGAATGGTGTTCTCGTGAATGTTCTGCTCGTCCAGTTCCGCCGCCGACAGCTGCGAATGCGTGGTGGAGGCGGGGTGAATGACCAGACTTTTGACGTCCGCCACGTTGGCGAGCAGAGAGAAGACGCGCAGCGCGTCGATGAAGCGCCACGCCTCGGCGCGGCCGCCCTTGATATCAAAGGTGAAAATAGAGCCGCCGCCGTTCGGGAAATATTTTTGATACAGCGCGTGCTGCGGGTGATCCTGCATAGCGGGGTGATTGACCCGCTCGACCAGCGGGTGCGCGGCGAGATAGGCCAGCACCTTCGCGGTGTTCTCGGCGTGGCGCTCAAGCCGCAGCGACAGCGTTTCAATGCCCTGCAGCAAGAGGAAAGCGTTGAACGGCGAGATGGCCGCGCCCGTGTCGCGCAGCAGAATGGCGCGAACGTAGGTGACGAAAGCCGCCGCGCCCGCCGCCGCGGTGAACGAAACGCCGTGATAGCTGGGGTTCGGCGCGGCTATGTTGGGGTACTTCTCCGGCGTCCAGGCAAATTTTCCGCCGTCCACGATGATGCCGCCGAGCGTGGTGCCGTGCCCGCCGAGAAATTTAGTGGCCGAATGTACCACGATATCGGCCCCGTGCTCGATGGGACGGATCAGGTAGGGCGTGCCGAACGTGTTGTCGATGACCAGCGGAACGCCCGCTTTGTGGGCGATATTTGACAGCGCGTCGATATCGGGAATGTCGCTGTTGGGGTTGCCCAGCGTTTCAACGAAGATGGCTTTGGTGTTCGGCCGCACGGCGGCGCGCACGGCGTCAAGATCGTGGATATCGACGAAAGTCGTCTCCACGCCGTACTGCGGCAGGGTGTGCGCCAGCAGGTTATAGGTGCCGCCGTAGATCGTCTTTTGCGCCACGATATGTTCGCCCTGCCGCGCCAGCGCCTCAACGGTATAGGTGATGGCCGCCGCGCCCGAGGCCAGGGCCAAAGCCGCCACGCCGCCCTCCAGAGCGGCTACGCGTTTTTCCAGCACGTCCTGGGTCGAATTGGTCAGCCGGCCGTAAATATTGCCGGCGTCGGCCAGGCCGAACCGCGCCGCGGCGTGCTCGGAATTATGAAAAACGTAAGAGGTGGTCTGATAGATCGGTACCGCCCGCGAATCGGTGGCGGGGTCGGCCTGCTCCTGCCCTACGTGCAGTTGCAGCGTTTCAAATTTATAACTCATTTTCATGCTCCTTCCTTCTTTTCGGGGTGTTTTGCGTAGTAATCGTCAAGCGCGCTTTTGATGGCTTCTTCGGCGAGGACCGAACAGTGCATTTTGTAGTCGGGCAGACCGTCCAGCGCCTCGGCCACCGCCCGGTTGGTCAGCCGCATCGCCTCGGCGACGGGCTTGCCTTTGATCATTTCCGTCGCCATGGAACTGGAGGCAATGGCGCTGCCGCACCCGAACGTCTCGAATTTGACGTCGACGATGATATCGTTCTCGATCTTCAGGTACATTTTCATAATGTCGCCGCATTTGGCGTTGCCGACCTGCCCCACGCCGTCCGCGTTTTCGATAACGCCCACGTTGCGCGGGTTGCGGAAGTGATCCATCACTTTTTCGCTGTAAAGTGCCATGTCTCTTTCCTCCTTACAGAATGAAGCGGGCCTTGCCGGCCGTCAGATCCCGCCAAACGGGTGAAAATCCGCGCAGGTACGCCACCACGTCCGTCACGGCTTTGACGATATAGTCGACCTGCTCCGCCGTCGCGTCGTCGCCGAGCGTCAGGCGCAGCGAACCGTGCGCCACGTCGTGCGGGCGGCCGATGGCCAGCAGCACGTGACTGGGGTCGAGCGACCCCGACGTACACGCCGAACCCGACGA
>CAMZFG010000198.1 GCA_947306035.1 uncultured Clostridia bacterium
GCGCCCGTTTTGCGAAAAATATCCAACGTGCGGTCAATGGAATTGTAGAGCGGCCGCAGATCGCGCACGGCAAACTTGTGCACGCCGCGGCTCGGCTGTGCTTCGGCGGCAGCGGCGTTTTCGTTCGGGGACGTCCCCGCCGCGGGCTTGTCCGCAAGCGTGCGCTCGACCAACGCCTCGGTGGCGTGGACTGTCAGCGCCCCCCGTATCACGTTTTCCAGCGCCGTGCGGCGCTTTTCGGGGTCGCGCAGGCGCAAAAGGGCGCGCGCGTGCCGCTCACAAAGCCCCGCGCGCAAGATCTGCTCCCGCTCGGCAGGAGAAAATTGCAGCAGGCGCATCTTGTTGGCCACGGCGGATTGCGAGAGCGAAAGGCGGCGCGCGATCTCTTCCTGCGTCATGTGATAGGTCCCGACCAGCGTCGCATAGACCTCTGCCTCGGTAAAAAAGTCCGATTTTTCGCTTTGCAGGCGGGCCAAAACGCTTTGTTTGGCCGTTTCGGCGGCGTCCGGCTGTATGATGCGGCAGGGAACGCGCTCGATCCTGCAAAGACAAGCGGCACGCAGGCGGCGTTCGCCGTCGATCAGTTCATAGCAAGGAAAGCCGTTTTCGTCGGCTCCGGCGCGGACAAGCAGCGGTTCCAATACCCCGTAGCGGCGCACCGAGGCCGAGAGACGGATGATGCGGTTCTGTTCCGCGCACGACGGATCACCGCGCACGCTCCGGCGCGGCAGATGGATCTGGTCGGGGGAGAGAAGGATCAGTTCGTCGGCTCTTTGCGTGATCGCGGGTGAAAAACGGGTGTGATCGGTCATTTTGCGGCATCTCCTTCCTTTTTTACCATTATACAGGGCTTGTCCGGCGAAAAATGTCACAATGGGTTGGTAAATAATGGAAAAATATATTGCAATATATGAGAAAGTCAATAAATTCGAGGGCGGGGCGCGTTCATCGCGCGTTGACAGGGAGCGCGGCGCGTGTTACAATATCATTAAGATCACAATAAAAGCAAAAGGAGAGACACGGCATGGATCAGGGAGCAGGGCAGAAAAGGCGCAGCGGCGTGAAACCGGCCGTCGCGGCGGTGGCGGGATCGCTGATCGGGATTGCGGTCATCATCGTGGTGGCGGTGACCGTCGTTTTGCCGTTCGTCGGAGAACAGGATCTTATCCCGGTCGAGGGCCACCTGTTCAGTTACAACGTGAACGACGGCATTCGCCTGCAGGAGAGCGAAACGTATTATCTGATAGAAGAGGCCAACCGGACGGCGGAATTTGAAGACGCGATGAGCCGCATGCGCCCCGGGACGGCCCTGACACTGTATACGGCAGGGGGCCCGACAAACGACGACGGGGAGAAGACGATGTACGCATACGGCGTTACCGCGCGGGATACGGTGCTGCTCGAGACGGAAGCAGGGTTGAAAGCGGCCAACGCCCCGACCCGGCATTTGATCTTTTTCCTGTGCCTGCTGGCGTTCATCACCCTTGTCAACGCCTTTTATTGGGGCGTCACCGCGTATGCCGAAAAGAAGCGCGCCGACGCCGCCGAAAGTTTTATGTCCGGGCAAATGCCCACCGCGGGCGTGCGCCGCGAGGCCGAGACCGGCATGCGGCACCGCGTGCTGGCAACGGCGGCGAACGAGGAATATCAGCTCTGTTTCAGGCGCGTGAAGTCGGTGACGGAACTGGTGGTCAACGGGCGCGTTTACGACGAGAAAAAGGGTTTCATGTCGCGTTTTCCGCACGCGCTGTTCGCCGTGGTGGACGGGCACAGGATCGAAGCCGGCATGGACCTCGGGCCCACCGGCAACAGAACGTATTATATCCTGTTCGACGGGCAGCAGATATACCGCACGTTCGGCTATCGGCGACGTTGAAAAAGGCCCCGAACGGGGCGAGTTAAACGGTTTTTTCTATGTGCAGAAATAAACAAGACCGGCAAAAGAGGTGTTATCATGTATCAAGTATCTGTTCCCATCATGCTCGAGACTTGCGAGCGGTACGGCACGAAGCGCTATATCGAACGCCTGCGGCAGATGGGCGCCGTGCGCGTGTTTCTCGCCATCAACAGTTACGAAACGGACGCGGAAAAACGCAAAAAGGTGCTGGACGCGCTGAAAAAACACGTGCCCGCGTTCCAAAAAGCGGGGTTCGAGGTCGGCGTGTGGCTGTGGGCGTTCATGGTGCCGGGCGACCGGCAATATACGCACATCACCTCGCCGAGCGGGCCCGTTTCGGCCGATCAGGTCTGCCCCTCGGACGCGGCGTTTTGCCGCTTTGCGGCCGGATACGCGGCCGATCTCGCGGCCTGCGGGGTCGATATGATCCTGTACGACGACGATTTTCGCTACGGGTTCCTCGACTGCGGTCTCGGCTGCGCTTGCGAGAACCACAGGGCGTTCATGGCCGCGGAACTCGGCGAGCCGGTGCCGGCCGAGGGGCTCGGCAAAAAGATCTTCGGCGGCGGCAAAAACAAATACCGTTCGGCGTTTCTCCACGCCAACGGGCATTTTCTGACCGCGTTTGCCAAAACCGTGCGGGCGGCGGTCGATCGGGTCGATCCCACCGTGCGCATCGGGCTTTGTTCCTGCATGGACGTGTGGGATTTTTGCGGCGTGGCCGCCGACGAGATCAGCGTGCTGCTGGCGGGGCGGACAAAGCCGTTTCTGCGCCTGATCGGCGCGCCCTACTGGAGCCCGAACAAGAACTGCGGCAACCGCTTGCAGGACGTGATCGATCTTGCCCGCATGGAGCGCGCGTGGTGCCGCGACGGCATCGAGATCGTGTCGGAGGGGGATTGCTATCCCCGCCCGCGTTTTGCCTGCTCGGCGGCCCGC
>CAMZFG010000199.1 GCA_947306035.1 uncultured Clostridia bacterium
CCGCCTCGGTCAGCACGTCGGGCAGTTTTTTCAGGGTGCGGCGCAGCACGATCTTCTCCAGCGGGTGCATAGCGGGCGTCTCTCTTTGGCACGCCTCTTCAAAACGGCGCACCATGCGCTCCTCGGGGTCGAGCCCCTCGTCCCGGTAGCGGGCGGCCAGGTCCTCTTCCCACGCCGTGCGCAGACCGCGATGCACGCGGTCGATCACGTAATAACGGTACAGTTCTTCGTTCATAGTTTACTCCTTTTATTCGGCAAAGGCACAGCCGCAGCGGCCGTTTTCCTTGACGGTGTAAAGCGCGGCGTCCGCCTTTTTGTAGATCTGCAGGCCGGGCTCCTTCACGCCGAACGCCACGCCCACGCTGATGGAAGTGGGAGGCGTTTCGAGGTCGCCTTTCTGCAGTTCGCCGTTGATGCGTTCGATCTTTTCCCGTATCAGATCGCGGCAGCTCGCGTCGCTGCCCTTCATGATCAGCACGAACTCGTCGCCGCCGATGCGGCAAAGCGCGTCGTCCGCGCGAAAGTTGGCGGTGAGAATGCCCGTCAGCCGCGCCAGCACGCGGTCGCCCGCCGCGTGGCCGTAGGTGTCGTTGATCTTTTTGAAGCGGTCGACGTCGATCAGCAGCAGCGCCACGTCGGTCGCGTCGGCCTGCCCGATGATGCGCTCGAACCCCTTGCGGTTATAGGCGCCCGTCAGCTGGTCGTGCGAGGCCTCGTAGGCCAACTCTTCCTTCTGCGTGCGGTTCTCCTCGTAGATGCGGTTGTAGGTGTTGGCGAGAAAGCGGAATTCCGAGGCGCCCTTGACGGGAATGGGCTTGTCGTCGCGGATGCGCGGAATGGCGCGGATCAGCGGCGCGATGACCTGCAACGTGGTCAGCGTGACGATGATCAGCACAATGGCGATCAGGGCGATGATCAGCCCCTCTTCCACCCGTATCATCACGCCGAAAGAGCGCTCCGTTTCGGCGGCGTCCGCCTGCATGTTGTCGACCAGCGCCGTCAGGCACCGGCCCGTTTCGCGCGCGATCTCGCTTTTGCCCTCGTGATAGGCGTTGTTGAACACCAGGTCTCTGGCCAGCGCGCCCTTTTCCTCGGCGGACAGCGCCGTCTGCGCGGGCGTGAGCAGCACGTCGCGCACCTCTTCGGGGTAGGCCGAAAGGTCTTCGCCTCTCGCCTCGATCGACAGCCGCATGGCGCGGTATTCGGTCTGCATCAGCGCCAGCGACCCCGTCAGGGCGTTGTAGAGCGCCTCGTATTCGGGGGTGCCCTCGGAAGAGGAAGCCAGCTGCGTCAGCGCCTTTTCGCGCCGCCGCGTGACGTTGTTCTCCTCAAAATAGGCGTCGAGATAGGCGCGGTCTCCCGTCTGCACGAAGCAGCGCACCTGCTCGGTGAGATAGTCGGAGGCCTCCTGCATATCGCGGGCGCTCTTCTGCCCCTCTATGGATGTGTTGGTTTTTTGCTGCAAAGCGCCGTACAGGGCGAACGTGCGGTAGGAGACCACCAGCAGCACCACGGAGACGACCAGGGTGATGCCCGCCATGAGATAATTGAGTTTGCGAATGGGAACGCCCTTGAAACTGAATTGCTTGTTCATGTGCTTTTCCGTTCTTGCGGCAGATCGCCGTTTTATTATTTTTTAGCCACGCCGTCGCCGTAAATGGTGGCCCAGTCGTTCTTCATGGAGATCGGTTCCCAGCCGAACTCGGCGCAGAGATTACGCATCTTGTCGGCCTTTTCCGTGCTGCCGTTCTCGCGCACGGTGTCGTCGCAGCACAGCATGAACGCGAGCGAGGGATAGGGGTTGTTGCTGGTGACGTACTCCGCCATGCTGGCGTCGCCGGTGCTGTTGCCGAAGGAAAGCACGGGCTGCACGCCGATCTCCTGCGCGATGACCGTCACTTTGTTCATTTTGAGGTTCTTGACCACAAACTCGCCGCCGAGCACCAGTTTGTCGTTGTCGTCGTAGACGTACTGCAGGCCGTCCGTGGCGCCCTGATCCGGCGCGACCAGCGTCTCGTCGGAGCCGATGATCTGCCGCGCCGGCACGTCAAGGGGCGAATCGTATACGATGCCGCGCACGATAAAGCGGTCGGTGCCGCTGACGACGTACACGGTAAAGTCGTGCGCCTGCAGGTAAGCGACCACCTGCAGCATGGGCAGATACCAGCCCTGCCCGCGCGTCATGCCCGTGTAACTCGGCATGGGCTGTTTTTTGAATTCCTGAATGTAGGCGTTGAATTCGCCCACCGTCATGCCGGCGAAAGCCGACGCCACGGCGCGGCCGTGATCGACTTCAAGCCCCGGGTAAGACGTGCCGTTCTCGTTCTGATCGACGATCTTGCCGGCCACTTCCTTTTCAAAATCGCTCGCCCGGTCTTTATAGGTCGGGTCTTCCAGCACGCGGTAGGCCAGCAGCGTGTAGTCGAAGTAGTTGGGGTCGGTCTCGCAGAACAGCGTGCCGTCCAGATCGAACACGGCAATGCGGTTCTCCACCGGTATATAGCCGGGGCCGCCCTTTTTCTCGGCGGCTTTGACGAAGGCCACCAGTTTTTCTTTGGCGGCGGCGTCCTTCGTCCACAGCGACAGCGCGCGGTCGGCGGACTTGGCGTAAGTCTTCCAGCCCACGCCGAGCGCGTAGAGGATGCTGACGACCAGCAAAAGGCAAATGGCCGATACGGCAATGACTTTCCATGTTTTGCTCGCGGTTTTTTCGTTCATGTTCGTGACCTCTCTTTATTTTTACGGTTGCCCGTTGTAAACGATGATGCGTCCCTGCCCCGCGTCGTCGGTCGTCTGCCCGTCTGCGGGAGCGGTCGGCGTTTTGGCGCAGCCC
>CAMZFG010000200.1 GCA_947306035.1 uncultured Clostridia bacterium
ATCCGAATTCGTATTTCATGTTCTCACCTCGTTTGTCCGTTTCCGCGGATCAGGTATTTGTAGGTGGTCAACTCCGCCAGCCCCATCGGGCCGCGGGCGTGCATTTTCTGCGTCGAAATGCCGAGCTCGCACCCTAGGCCGAATTCGCCCCCGTCGGTAAAGCGGGTCGACGCGTTGTGATAGACCGCCGCGCTGTCCACTTCACGGAGAAAGCGCTCGGCGTTCTCCCCGTTCTCGGTGACGATGGCGTCGCTGTGGTGCGTGGAATGCGCCCCGATGTGGGCAATGGCCGCGCCGACGTCCGGCACCACGCCGACGGCTAAAATATAGTCGAGATACTCGGTGTCAAAGATAGGGCCCTCTGCCGGCTGCATGCCGAGAAGGGCGGCCGCCTTTTCGTCCGGTCTGAACTCGACGGGCGGTTGGCCGCGGCGGCTCCGCTCCGTCGTCAGGCGCTCTTTCAGCGCGGGCAGAAAGACGGGCGCGATCGCCTCGTGTACCAGCAGTACTTCCTCGGCGTTGCAGACCGAGGGGCGCGAAGTCTTGGCGTTTTCCACGATGGAGAGCGCCATAGCAAGATCGGCCGTCTCGTCCACGTAAACGTGGCAAATGCCCGTGCCCGTTTCGATGCACGGCACCAGCGCCTGCTCCACGCAGGCACGGATCAGGCCCGCCCCGCCGCGTGGGATCAGCAGATCGACGCGGCCGACGGCGCGCATCAGTTCGACCGAGCTCTTGCGGTCGGTATCCTCGACGATGGAGACAAGATCCGCGGGCAGACCGACCTTGACAAGACCGCGGCGCAGCGCGTCGCAGACGGCACGGCAGCTGTTAGCCGCTTCACGCCCGCAGCGCAGAACGGCCACGTTGCCGCTTTTCAGGGTCAGCGCCGCCACGTCCGAGGTCACGTTCGGGCGGCTCTCGTAAATGACGGCGACCACGCCGAACGGCACGGACACGCGCGCAATGGCAAGACCGTTCGGGCGCGTGACGCTCTGCAGCGTGCGGCCGACCGGGTCGGGCAGAGCCGCCACGTCGCAAAGCCCCTTTGCCATGCCGTCGATGCGCGCGGGCGTCAGCGAAAGGCGGTCGATCATCACGTCGGAAACGCGGCCTCTCGCCGCTTCCACGTCAGTTGCGTTGGCGGCCAGAATGGCGTCGGCGGCGTTTTTGAGTTCCTCTGCCATCGAAAGCAAGGCACGGTTTTTCTCCTCGGTCGAGAGCAGCGCCGCCGTGTTTTTGACCGCCGCGGCGGCGGTGAGGATGGCGTCTGTCGTTCTCATACCGTCACCTCGCGGAAAAAAGCGTGCCGACCTCGCGCCCCTCGAGCGCGTCGTAGATCAGCGTGGGGTCGGAACCGAGCAGAATGTGCATCGGAATACCCTTTTCGGTCACGATCTCCGCGGCCTCGAGTTTGGTCGCCATGCCGCCTCTGCCGCGTTCCGTTCCCGCGCCGCCCACCAGCGAGCGGATGCGGTCATCGATCTTTTCAACGCGGTGGATGAGTGTCACGGGCGCGCCGCCGCGCGGATCGCCGCTGTACAGCCCCTCGATATCCGAGAGGATGATCAGTCGGTCGGCCCCTACCAGCACGGCAACGAGCGCCGAGAGCGTGTCGTTGTCGCCGAAGACCTTTTTCGCCGTTTCGATCTGCGCGTAACTGACCGAGTCGTTCTCGTTGACGATCGGGATAATGCGGTTTTCAAGCAGAGCGGAAAAGGTGTTTTTCAGGTTTTGCTTTTTCTCCTCGGTCAGAACGTCCTCGCCGGTCAATAAGATCTGCGCCGTCAGGTGGCCGTATTCCGAAAAGAACTTGTCGTAAAGGTGCATCAGTTCGCATTGCCCCACCGCCGCGCACGCCTGCTTCATGCGGATCTCTTTCGGACGCGCGGCAAGACGCATTTTGGAAACGCCGACGGAGATCGCGCCGGACGAGACGAGTATCACCTCGTCGCCGCCGCTCTCGATCTCGGAGAGCACCTGCGTCAGTTTATCCATGATCTTGAGGTTGACCGAGCCGTTGTCGTTCGTCAGCGTCGAAGTGCCGACTTTGACGACGATCCTTCTTTTTTCTGCCATACGCTCTCCTTTCTTTGCTGTTTTGCAATCAGCGGTGGTACAGTTTTTTGGTCTGGTAGACCGGGTCGCAGGTCATCTGAATGCCCAGTTTTTTCAGCACGGCGTCGTCGGTCGGCGCCAGAATGACGGTGGAATGCGCCTCGCAGAAGCGGAGCTGTCCCAGGCAGTCCAGCGCGCGGCGCGCCTTTTCGTCGTGGGCGGCGCACACCGCCAGCGCCACCAGCACCTCGTCCAGATGCAGGCGCGGGTTGTGGTTGCCGAGCTGCCCCACTTTGAGTTCGGAGATCGGCTCCAGCACGTCGGGCGAGATCAGCTGTATCTCGTCGGGGATATCGGCCAGCGTTTTCAGCGCGTTGATCAGCATGGCGGAGACCGAACCCAGCAGTTTGGATGTGCGGCCCGTCACAAGGCGGCCGTCGAGCAGCTGCAGCGCCACGGCGGGCGTGCCCGCCTGTTCGGCTTTGGCGTGCGCCGCCCCGATGACGGGACGCTGCGCGTCGTCGATGCCGGCCGACTGCATCAGCATTTTGATCTTGTCGACCTCGGCGGCGGTGTTCTCGCCTTTTCTCGCGTTGCACAGTGCCCGGTAGTAACGCCGCAGTATCTCGTCCCGCGCGCCCTCGCGCACGGCCTCGTCGTCGAAAATGCAGAAGCCGGCCATATTGACGCCCATATCCGTCGGCGACTGATAGGGGCAGGTGCCGTAGATCTTTTCAAACATGGCGCGCACCACGGGAAAGATCTC
>CAMZFG010000201.1 GCA_947306035.1 uncultured Clostridia bacterium
CGGCGGTGGTCGGGGCGTGCGCCGAACTGGCCGACACCGAGGCCTTTCGCGAGGCCGTCGACCTGATCGAAAACAGGATACGGTGGAGAACATGAGCAAAACGGCAGAGGCGACGCGGCGCGACTGCATCAAGGGCTGTTTGTTCGGCGGCGCTGCGGGTGATGCGCTCGGCTACGCCGTGGAATTCATGACCTACGACCGGATCCGCGCCGCGTTCGGCCCCGACGGCATACGCCGCTATGAACTGCACAACGGCCGCGCGCTGATCTCGGATGACACGCAGATGACGCTGTTCACGGCCAACGGCATATTGATCGGCAACACGAGAGGCGCCATGCGCGGTATATCGGGCCCGCCGCACGGCTACGTTTACCGCGCTTACCTTGACTGGCTGGACACACAGGGGTGCGTCAGCGAAAAAGAGCACCACCGCATCTGCTGGCTGACAGACGTACCGGAACTGCATAGCCGGCGCGCGCCCGGCAACACCTGTCTTTCCGCGCTCACGGCGGGGCAAGACCGCTCCGCGGCGGCGCCAATCAACGGCAGTAAGGGGTGCGGCGCGGTCATGCGCATCGCACCGTACGGGCTGTTTTACGATCGGCTGCTGTTGCAAGATGCAAAACTGTTTCTGGACGAGGCGGCGGAGATCGGCGCCCTGACGCACGGCCACCCCATGAGCCATCTTTCCTGTGCGTTGATTGCCGATATAATCGCACGCATCCTTCGCGAAAAAACCGACGGGAAACCCGCGACCCCGATGACGCAGACGGCAAAGGCGGCGCTTGACGACGTTCGGCGCTGCATGCGGTACGACGATCTGCCGGCCTTCGCGGTCCTGATCGAAAAAGCGATCGCGCTCGCGGAACGCGAGGGCGACGACGCGGACTGCATCGCGGCCCTGGGGCAAGGGTGGATCGCGGAAGAAGCGGCCGCCGTGGCGATCTTTTGCGCCTGTAAATATCAAAACGACCCCGTGCGCGGCATCACGGCCGCCGTCAATCACAGCGGAGACAGCGACTCGACCGGCGCGATCGCGGGCAATCTGCTCGGCGTTCAAAACGGATACGCAGCGCTGCCGCGCGCATGGACGGAGCCTTTGGAGATCCGCGATGTCATCGCGCAGATCTCGGAGGATCTGACGACCGGCTGCCCGTGCGACGAATACACCTGCGACCGGGGCGCGGGGCCGATGTGGCTGAAACGATATTGCATATAAAAACATGTGAACATAAAGGAAGGGGTAGGGAAATGACAAAAAAGCAGAGTGCGCTCGGTAAAGATTTTTACTCGATACTGGACGACAACATCATGGGCATGAAAGAGGGGGCGGCCACCACGCTGCGGCTTTCTTCCATCGAGCCGCGCAGCGACCAGCCGCGCAAGCAGTTTGACCGCGAGTCGCTGCAGGCGCTGGCGGATTCCGTTGCCGCCTACGGCGTGCTGCAGCCCATTTTGGTGCGGCAAAACGCCAATTTTGAGGGCAATTACGAGATCATTGCCGGCGAGCGCCGCTGGCGCGCCGCCAAAATGGCGGGGCTTTCCGAAATTCCGGCCATCGTGCTGGACGGCGACGATCAGAAGATCGCGCAGATCTCGCTGATCGAGAACCTGCAGCGCGAAGACCTCAACCCCATGGAGGCGGCGCAGGCGTTGTACGCCCTGATGGAGCGCTTTGACATGACGCAGGACGAGGTGGCGCAGCAGGTGGGCAAATCCCGCCCGGCCGTGGCCAACGCCATGCGTCTGCTCGAGCTGCCCGAGGCCGTGCAGGAAATGGTCGTCCGTGGCGAACTGACGGCGGGTCACGCGCGGGCGCTGCTCGGTCTGCGCGAGCGCGACGATATGACGGTGCTGGCGCGGCGCGTGGTGAACAAAGAACTCTCCGTGCGCGAGACCGAGGAACTGGTGCGGCGCATGAACGCGGCGCCGAAAGGCGAACAGGAACCCACCGCCGACCTCGACGGCGACGTGATGCGGCGCACATGGATGAAAGAACTGGAGACCCGCGCCCGCGAGCTGACGGGGCGGCGCGTCAAGATCGTGCACAACGACAAAAAGAGATCCGTCGAGTTGTTCTACGACGATGACGAGGATCTGGAAAACCTGCTGCAGCTTATCACCCGTGACGAAATGTTCAAGGACCAAAAGTAAGGAGAACGTACCATGCTGGATATCAAAGTTATCAAAGAAAACCCGGAATTCGTCAAAGAGCGGCTGGCCAGCCGCATGAAAGATCACGACTACGCCGCCGACGTCGACCGGCTGCTGGCGCTGGACAAAGAGCGCCGGGCGCTGATCGCCGACACCGAGGCCAAAAAAGCGGAGCAGAACAAGATCTCCCGCTCCATTCCGCAGCTGAAAAAAGAGGGCAAAGACGTGGCGCCCATTTTTGCCGAGATGAAGGCCCTCTCCGACACCGTCAAGGCCGACACCGACAAGATCGCCGCCA
Organism: uncultured Clostridia bacterium; assembly: GCA_947306035.1. Lineage (GTDB taxonomy): Bacteria > Bacillota > Clostridia > Oscillospirales > CAG-272 > Firm-07. Next base: position 2,453 of record CAMZFG010000201.1, read on the forward strand.
TCGACACGGAAATGGAGAACCTGCTTTTGTCCATTCCCAACCTGCCGAACAAACTCTGCCCCATCGGAAAAGACGACAAGGAGAACCAGGAACTGCGCCGCTGGAGCACGCCCCGCGACTTCGGCTTTGAGCCCAAGGCGCACTGGGACATCGGCAAAGACCTCGGCATTCTCGACCCGGACACCGCCGCCAAAGTGTCGGGCGCGCGCTTCCATTTCTATCGCGGCATGGGTTCGCGCCTGGAACGCGCCGTCATCAACTACTACCTCGACACGCACACCGATCACGGCTATACCGAGATCTTTCCGCCCTATATGGTCAACCGCGATTCCATGCGGGGCACGGGCCAGCTGCCGAAGTTTGAAGA
>CAMZFG010000202.1 GCA_947306035.1 uncultured Clostridia bacterium
TCGGCGATCAGTTTCAGGGCCGTTTTTTCGCCGATGCCGGGCACGCCGGGAATGTTGTCGGAACTGTCGCCCATCAGCGCCTTGACGTCGACGAAGCGGTCGGCGGTCACGCCGTATTTGGCAAAAAACGCGTCTTTGTCAAAATCGACCGTTTCGGTGTTGGTCAAAAGCAGTACGTGCACCTTGTCCGAGATCAGTTGCAGCGCGTCGCGGTCGCCCGTCAGGATAAAAGCGCGGCAATCCTCTTCCTGCTCCGCCATGGCGGCCAGCGTGCCCAAAATGTCGTCCGCTTCGTATCCCGCCAGTTCCAGCGGGCAAAAACCGAGCGCCGCGGCCGTCTCTTTGGAAAGCGGCAACTGCGCGGCCAGATCTTCGGGCATCGGGCGGCGCCCCGCCTTGTAGTCCGCGTAGAGTTTGTGGCGGAACGTGGGGGCTTTGAGGTCGAACGCGATGGCGGCATAGTCCGGTCGCACGGCTTCGATATTCTTTTGCAGAATGCTGACCATGCCGAACAGCGCGTTGGTGGGCAGCCCCTCGCGGTTGGAGAGCGGCCGCACGCCGTAGTAGGCGCGGTTGAGTATGCTGTTGCCGTCCACGGCCAAAAGAGTTTTCATGATCGCCCTCCGTCGTTTTGATAGTTTTATTATACCCTACTCTTTACCCCATGTCAACGAACTTTGATAAATAGAGTTGACAAAAAAATCTGGAATGTTATAATTGAAATATAAAGTTATCATTCATCGACGGGAGGGATCGATTTGAAACGGATCATTGCGTTATGGACGGCCGCTTTACTGCTGCTCGTCTCTTTGTGCGCTTGCGAGGCCGATAAGGCCCCGGAAACGGCCGCCGACAAGGCCGAAGGATCGACTGACACGCAGGCAAACGACGCGCAGACGGGCGCGCCCGCGTTTGACGCCTACACGCTCGGCACGGTCGTCGACGCCGTACCGGAGAACGACGCGCACGTGTATCAAAAGGTGTATCTCTACAACAACGCCTCTCGGCAGTTCGTTTTGCAGACAACGTATCGCTATGACGATTTCATCTCGTTTGATACGGCCGAAAACGCCGACCCCGTTCGCTTTGCCGACGGGCGCGCGCTTTACGTATACGCGGGGATCGGCGACGTCGTCGGTGACCGCTGGTGCGCCGTGACGCGATCGGCCGTATGCCGCTTTGTCGAAGAAAAAATACTGCCGCTGCGCTTTGCGGCGGGCACGGCGCCGACGGAACGCATGCACACGGTCGAACTGAAACTGCAGAGCGACGGCGGGCAGGCCGAGGCCTTTACCGTCTATCGCGACGGCACCGTGACGCGTGGCGAAAACGAGGTGGCCGCGACCCGCTTGACAGAAGCCGAAACGGCGTATCTCTTCGCCGTGAAAGCGGCCTATATATTCGTGCCGGACAATTCCACGGATTACGTGACGACCCGGCATGAACTGGAAGGTACCGATCCGCGCACGACCGTTTCGATCGTCCGGGCCGGGGGTGGCGCCGAGACCGCGCTTTCGGCCGAACAGGCAAACGACCTGCTGTCGCTTCTCTCCGACGCCCCGGGCCCCGGCAACGAGATCTCGCTTTACGGTTTTTTGTCGACCCAATGCGTCAACAAAACGCCCGATAAAGACCGCGCCGCGGCGCTTCGCGTGATCGTGCGCAACGGTGGGAACGAACGCGTTTTCTTCGTCTGTGCCGACGGCACCGTGATGCTCTGCGACACCGTGCGCGTTGAATATAACACGCTCGACCAAGATCAGATCTGCGACAGTCTGACGAATTTTGACCGTTGGTTCGTTTCCGTGACGAAGTTCGATATGACCGCCGTCAACGCGTGGCTCGCGGGGCTTGACGCCGCCCATTGATCTTTTTTCGGCGCGGGCTTGCTTTTTTGGCCCGTTCGTGCTACAATAACGGCAGTAACGAAAAGGAGTTTCTGCCATGCAAGCCAATGAAGCGATAAAAAAGATCGCGGTGCGCACCTGCGTGTATTTTACGGTCACCACGCTGCTGATCCTGGCGATCAACTGGGCCCTGACGGGCCTGCCCGAGGGCATGCGCCCGCTGGCGCTGATCTTGATATTGCCCTTTTCCCTTTGCTTTGCCGCGGCCAACGTGCTGCTGCGCTACAGCAAACTGCAAAAGGCGTTGGTCGTCGTACTGCACTATATTCTGACGGTGGGCGGCATTTTTCTCTGCCTGTATCTGCCCATCCGGCAGCCGGGCAGCACCGCCGCCGGCGCGTTCCTCTTTTTTGCCCTGCTGACGCTGATCTACGCGGTGGTCATGGCCGTCGTCGGCGTTTTCCGGAGCCGGGCGGGCCGCTTGAAACGCGACCGAAAAGAATATAAGAGCGTTTACAAAAAATAAAAAAGGAGAGCCCGCGGGCTCTCCTTTTTTTAGTGTTTGTGGCGCTGTTCTTTGATCATGCCGTACTTGATATCCCACAGTTTGCGCGACAGGTCGACGTAGTAATTGTGCGGGTTATCAAAGCGCTTGACCTCGTCCCACATGGTCTCAAGAGACTCGCGGCAATGCGCGCGGATCTCGTCCATGGTGGGCAAGGCGTAGACCTGTTTGCCGTCTTTGAAAACGGGCACCTGCAGCGGCACGGCCTTGAAATCGGTCAGGACCTTGGTCTTCCACGTGTCGAATGGATCGAAGATCTCAAGCGGCTTTTCATCGTTCACGACCTCGTCATAGACGCAGATGAGGTCGGCTTCCGCCTTGCCTGTCGTGCGGCCGATCAGGCGATACGTCTTTTTGAAGTGCGGCGTGGTGATCTTGG
>CAMZFG010000203.1 GCA_947306035.1 uncultured Clostridia bacterium
CCTCTTTGAGGCGGGAGAACAGGGTGGCGATCAGCACGGGGTGGGGGTTCATCATGACTTTGACTTTGAAGTCGGGGTGCTGCCACGCCTCGTGTTTTTCAAGTTCGGTGCCGCTCATCCTGCGCAGTTTTTCGCACAGTTCTCTGTCTTTGAAAGGCACAAAATCCGCGGGTTTGAAGGCAAAATCCGTTGCCGGGTCAAAAATCGGTTTCATAGCCGTTCTCCTTTTTTATTTCAGTTTTTCAAGCAGGGCGCCGGCGTTCTCTACGATGGTGTCGGACACCGTGCTTTTGAATTCGGACGTTCTGGCTTCATAGCCGCCCTCGCCGTAAGCCGCGGCCGAGGGGAAATAGCCCTCGCTGCCGTTGGTCAGCGCGCAGGGCATGATCAGGTCGAAGCCGCCGATGGCCTTGACGCGCTCGCCGATCTCGGTAAAGGGTTCGCCGGGAATGCCGACCAGCGCCACGGGGCCGAGCCGCAGGCCCGTGACGGTGATGGGACGCCCCGCGGGGCCGTCGGCAAGGCGCACCATGCGCAGGGCTTCCGCCACCACGGTGGTCAGTTCCATGGCCGTAAAGGGGATCAGGTCGTCCCTGCCCGCCTTGTGCCACTCGGCGTACTGACGCGCGCGCGGCAGATCTTCGGGCCGCGGCACGTTCATGGGCACGTCAAAGGTCACCTGCTCCATTTTGAGGCGATCCACGTCGACGTAGGCCACCTTGTCGTAGACCTGCAGCACGGTGCCGGCCAGGGCGCGGCCCACGAAACGGGCCATGCCGGGGCTCTTCATCTCGTTGTCGAAACTGATCTCGGTGTCGTTCATGTCGCCGGGGTCGGGGTGCACGTGCGTGCTGCCCACGTCGCCCTCCGCGCCCATGACGCACACGCATTTGACGCCGTCCAGGCACTTGTCGAGCGTTTTCTGCACCCAGCCGACCCAGTCGGACGAGATGCGCTCGCCGTTGGTCGTGTCGGCGTGCAGGCCGTAGTTCATCAGCACCACCGTCTCGCCGCCGCGGCGGTCGAAACGCAGCACGTTGACGCGCTGATCGAGCGTGCCCAGCGGGTGGTCGATGTCAGGGTCGTCAAAGGGCGGGCAGGTCATGACCGAGCCGTCCTTCATGCGGTAGCGGCGAATGTAGGCGATGCGGTCGGGCGCGCGCCCCACGGCGTAGCCCATTCTGGCGGGCTTCAGATCTGCCAGCGCCAGCGCCGCCGCTTTGGCCGCCTGCCCCGCCATATAGTCGATGTAGGACAGCACGGGCGCGGGATCGATGGGAAAACCGGGCTCCGTCGTCAGGCACGGCCCCGTGTGCGTGTGCGTGGCCGCGATGAACAGCCGGCTCGCGTCAAGGCCCGTTTTTGCCTGCACGGCGGCACGCACCGTCTTCAGCGCGCCGCTGTAGACCGCGCAGACGTCCAGACTGATCAGCACGGCCGTCTCGCCGCCCATGGAAAACGCCAGCGCGATGGCGTGCAGATCGCTGATCTTGCCCTTGGCAAAACGCGGCACGAAATAGCCGGCGATCGGTATGCCCGCGGGCGGGTTGATCTTGGTCTCGCCGTAGCCGACCCGAAATACTTTGCCGCTCATTTTTGCTCTCCGTTCGTCAGCCAACTGCCGAGCGTGCGCTTGCCGAAGACGTTTTCCCAGTCGTCGCGAAAGCCCTTGATCGAGGTGTCGGTGGTGGTATGCACCAGCAGTTTCTGCATGACGAAAGTCGAAACGGTGGCGGTCGCGGCGCCGGTCAGCGCCACGTCGACGACTTCGCGCGCCGTCTTGAAACTGGCCGCGAGGATCTTGGTGGAGCAGCCCGCCGCGTCGAACACCTGCTGGATCTCGGCCACGGCCTCGACGCCGTTTTCGCAGATGTTCTCCAGACGGCTGACGTAAGGCGCCACGTAGTCCGCGCCCGCGCTGGCCGCCAGAAGCGCCTGACCGGCGCTGAGCACGGCGGTGACCGTGACGTGATACCCTTTGGCGGTCAGGTCGCGCACCGCCCGCAGGCCCACGTCGGTGATGGGGATCTTGACAAAGGTGTTTTTGCCGAGTGCGCCGACGATGATCTCGGCCTCGGCCATGATCTTTTCATACTCGGTCTCGGTGATCTGCACGTGCAGTTCCTTGTCGGGGCCGATGATCTGACGGATCTCGCAGAGGCGCGCCGCCGGGTCGCCGCCCTCGCGGGAGAGAATGGTCGGGTTGGTGGTCACGCCGACGATCGGAAAATAGGTGTTGATGTAGCGGATATCCTCGATATTCGCCGTGTCCAGAAGCAGTCTCATGAGGCGTTCTCCTTATCTTTTCAGTTGCAGGTCGTAGTGGGGGTCGTAGCCCTTTTCTTCCTCGGTGAATTTGTGCAGGGTGTTGATGGTCTCGCCGCCGTTCCACTTGCGGTCTTCCACGTCTTCGGTGGTGCCCATCACGGTGATGTTGAGCTGTCTGTGGCGCGCCCGCACCTGATCCCAGTCAACGAAATAAATGTGGGCAAATTCGCCGCCGTCCAACTCGCCGTCCTTGATGGTCAGGGTCTCGCTGCGGCCGAAGAAAACGGAACGCAGGTGGCCGTCGGTGTTCATGCTGGTAAAGTCGCCGGGCTCGTTCACGTAGCGGCCGAACTGCGCGTGGATGGGGCCGGGGTGACGGTATTGGTGTTCCTCTTTGAAGTCGGGCACCAGTTTGCGCATGATGTCGAGCAGGTCGTGCTGCAGAAACTCAAGGTCAAAACTGTCGATGTCGTGCGAGCATTCCTGCACCATGACCGAGCAGGTGGTGTGGTGCGA
>CAMZFG010000204.1 GCA_947306035.1 uncultured Clostridia bacterium
CTGCCGTTTTGCCAGCCGTTGTGCGCCACGATCTCACCGATAAAGCCGCCGTTGTAGAGGATGAGGTCGAGGTCGTCATAGCGCCCGGCCTTGTCGGCTTTCGGCACCTGCGGCAGCAGAATGAACATCATGGCCGCTTCGGCGCTGCCGAGATACGCGCCCCAGGCGGCCGCCGTGGCGTCGTCGTAGAGCGCGGCGGAGATCCAGGTGGAGAGCGTCAGTTGCCCGAGAATGTTTTTGCAGGAAGTCTGCTCGCTGTCGCCCTCGGGCTGATAGAGATATTGCCCGTCGACGATGCGGGAGTAGACCGAGTGCAGTACCTGCCGCATATCGTCGGCGTTATAGGGGTTTTTGCCGGTGGCGACTTGCAGGATCCAGGCGCTCCACATATCGGAGCCGAAGCGGACGGGCAGGTAGGTCGAAAGGCCCTGCGGCGTGTAGCCGGACTTGTAAAACTCGTTGCGCACGGGCACGTACTCCGTATAGATGCGCCCGCCGACCAGCCGGTACCAGGAGGGGTCCTCGTCGGCAATGGCGACGGCAAAGGAGAGATAGTCGCGCAAAAGTTGGCGCTCGCAGCCGTGGTCGCAGACGGCGCCCTGACTTTTCGGCGGGCGGCCGATCTCCATTTCTTCGCCCAAAGCGGCCGCGCCGTAGCGCAGCTGCTTTTGATCCGCCTCGGTCAAAAGATCGTAGCACCAGTCGTAGACCAGCGCCGCCGCAAACATGGTGTAGCCGTAGTAGCGTTCCGAGTTGGAGACGCTGACGATGTTGAGTGTGGTCATGTACTGCTTCATCATCAGAATGGCCCCATAACCGTGCAGTTTGACGCCCGTGAGTTGATAGAGCAGGGCCTTGGCGGTGATGGAACGGAGAATGGCCTCGTTGCAGTTGTGCTTGCCGGCGGGGCCCGTGTCGTCGGCCGTTTTGTGGTCGGTGGCCGCGCCGAGGTCGGCGCTGCTGTAAGCGTTTGCCGTCGTCGTCAGACTGCGCAGCAGAGAGGCGTTGGCATAGTCGGCCACGGCCGCGCGGATGGCGGGCAGATCCTCGGCCGTAAAGAGCAGGCGGGGGTGCCCCGAGACGAGCGCGTCCGGCTCGTCGTACGCCTGACTGTCGGCGGGATAGAACTTGGGGTTGCTGGTACCGAACGCGGAGAGTTTGAACGCGCCGATGCTGCCGGTGACGCGCTCCACGTCGCTTTGATATTTCTCATAGGTGACGGTGCTGCGCACGGCTAACTGCTTGCACTTCTGGCACATGGCAAGCCGCTCGCCCTCCGTATCCGCCGTCGGTTCCGTGGCTAAATAGGAACTGTTGCCGCTTTGAAAAACGTGCTGTCCCGTCGGCTCGATGACCTCGGTGCGGGTCTCGCCGCAGTCAAGGCAGGTGTAAAGGCGCTCGCCCGCCGTGCCGCAGGTCGGGGCCACGGTCACCACGCCCTCGTCCCAGTTGTGCTGCTCGACCGCTTGCTTTTTGCCGCAGGCGACCAAGGCGCAGGCCAACGTGACGCAGAGCAGCGCAGTGAGTGTCTTTTTCAATCTCTTCATCGGGAACACCCCCTGTTGATTTCAAATTTATTGTAGCATTTTTCGTTATACGAAACAAGACGCACAAAGAAAATAGTATAGCACAAAAAAAGGAAGTTTTAGCACGATTTGATGCTGTCGCTGAAAAGGAATGGTTCTTCCGCGGCGAGGGTTTTTCTTTTTTCAAAAATTTTTCAAAACCCCTTGACAAAAGGCGGAGCAAAGGATTATACTGTGTTTGAAACAGTTGAACAGTTGTTCAAATATTGGCAAGGAGGCCCGCGATGGAACTGAAACAGGTGACGCCCGCACCGGGCGGGGAAGAGCGCGACGAGGCGCCGCGCTGTGAATTTTTGCATCTGCACACCGACCGGGTGCGGCAGGTCAGGGAAATGCTGCCCGACGAGGATCGCCTCATCGATCTTTCGGAACTCTACCGCATTTTCGGGGACAGCACGCGCATCAAAATTTTGTACGTACTGTTTGAGAGCGAACTGTGCGTGTGCGACATTGCCGCGCTGCTCGGCATGACCGTTTCGGCCATTTCGCACCAGCTGCGCATTCTGCGCGGGGCCAAACTGGTCGATTACCGGCGCGAGGGCAAAACGGTGTTCTACGCCCTGGCCGACGACCACGTGCGCACCATTCTGGGGCAGGGCATGGATCACATTTCGGAAAACGATTGATATTTTTACATAGGGGGCATAACGGTATGAAAAAAGTGTTTGACCTTGAGGACCTGGACTGCGCCAACTGCGCGGCCAAAATGGAAGAGGGCATCAAAAAGATCGAGGGGGTCATCGACGCCTCGGTCAACTTTATGACGCAGAAAATGATGCTGGAAGCGCCCGACGAGGCGTTTGACAAGATCATAAAACAGGTCGTCAAGGTGTGCCGCAAAGTGGAGCCGGACTGCCGCATTCTGCTATGACGCGCAAGCAAAAGAAACTTTTATACCGCATCGTCGGGGCGGCGCTGCTGCTGGCGGCGGCTTTTGCCGTGGATCGACTGCTTGCAGAGGGGTGGCCCGTGGCGGCCGTCATGTGCCTGTACTTACCCGCCTATTTTCTCGCGGGGTACGACGTTTTGCGCCGCGCCGCGCTCGGCGTGGTGCGCGGACGGGTGTTCGACGAGAACTTTCTCATGTCGCTGGCCACGCTGGGCGCGCTCGCGATCGGCTATCTGCCGGGCAGCGAACCGGAATTTGCCGAGGCGGTGTTCGTCATGGTCTTTTACCAGACGGGCGAACTGTTTCA
>CAMZFG010000205.1 GCA_947306035.1 uncultured Clostridia bacterium
TGGTGACCGGCGCCGGCCCCATCGGCATCATGGCGGCGGGCATCGCCAAGTTTTCGGGCGCGCGGCACGTGGTCATCACCGACCTCAACGACTACCGCCTGGAATTGGCCAAGCAGTTCGGCGTTATCACCGTCAACACCGGCCGCGAGGACCTCAAAGAAGTGATGAAGGGCCTTGACATGGTCGAGGGTTTCGACGTGGGCATGGAGATGAGCGGCAACCCGCGCGCGCTGCGGCAACTCATCGACAGCATGGTGACGGGCGGGCGCATCGCGCTGCTCGGCATTCAGGGGCAAAACATGACCGAGGTGCCCATCAACACCATCATCTGGAACGGTTTGAAGATCAAAGGCATTTACGGCCGTGAAATGTACGAAACGTGGTATAAAATGACCGCTTTGGTCGAGGCGGGGTTCCCGCTCGGCAAGATCATCACCCACCGCTTTGATATCAAGGACTATCAAAAGGGATTTGAAGCCATGATCTCCGGTCGCTCCGGCAAGGTCATTCTGGATTGGAGCCATATCAACGATTGAGAGGAGAGGGAACGATGAACAAAAAAGAGGCATTGGCCTTTTACCGGCAGACGCTCGGTGAGATCGGGGCCGCGGGCCTGCAAAAGAACGAGCGCGTCATCACCACGCCCCAGTCCGCGCACATTTTCGCGGACGGCAAACAACTGCTCAATATGTGCGCCAACAATTACCTCGGTCTTTCCGACAGCAAGGAATTGGCCGAGGCGGCCAAAGCGGCCTACGACACGTACGGCTACGGCCTGGCGTCGGTGCGCTTCATCTGCGGCACGCAGAGCATCCATAAAAAACTGGAAGAGAAAGTTTCCGGCTTTTTCGGTACGGACGACACCATTCTGTATTCTTCCTGTTTCGACGCCAACGGCGGCCTGTTCGAGACGCTGCTCGGCAAAGAGGACGCGGTCATCTCCGACGAACTCAACCACGCATCCATCATCGACGGCGTGCGGCTGTGCAAGGCCCAGCGCTATCGCTATCTGAACAACAACATGGCCGACCTTGAGGCCAAACTCAAAGAGGCGGACGCCGCGGGCGCGCGCATCAAACTGATCGCGACGGACGGCGTGTTCTCGATGGACGGCATCATTGCCGACCTCAAAGGCGTGTGCGACCTGGCCGACAAGTACGGGGCGCTGGTCATGATCGACGATTCCCACGCCACCGGTTTCGTCGGCAAAACGGGTCGGGGCGCGGCGGAGCATTGCGGCGTGCTGGATCGGGTGGACGTCATCACCGGCACGTTCGGCAAGGCCCTCGGCGGCGCATCCGGCGGCTTTACCACGGGGCGCAAAGAGATCATCGACCTGCTGCGCCAGCGCAGCCGTCCCTATCTGTTTTCCAACACCCTGGCCCCCGCCGTGGCGGCCGGCGCGATCGCCGCGCTCGATATGCTGGAAAAAGACACCTCGCGCCGCGACTATCTCGAGAGCATCGTGGCCGACTACAGAGCGGCCCTGGTCGGGGCGGGATTTGACGTCATTCCCGGCACACACCCCTGCGTACCCGTCATGTTCTACGACGAGCATCTGGCGGCGCGCATGGCCGAAAAACTGTATGAACTCGGCATTTACGCCGTTTCCTTCACGTATCCCGTGGTGCCGAAGGGCAAAGCGCGCATCCGCACGCAGGTCTCCGCCGCCCACACCAAAGAGGACCTTGCCTTTGCCGTCCGGTGCTTTATCGAGGCCAGACGACAGATCGAGGCCGAGGACGCGGCCAAATAAGTGAAAACAACAAAAAGCAGGCACGACGTGCCTGCTTTTTTGATACCGTTTCGGGGTTTTCGTTTATTTGACCTGCACAAAGCCGAGTTTGCGCTGGACTTTGGAGAGCGTTTTGCGGGCGTAGTAGGCCGCCTCCTCGGCGCCTTTTTTCATCTGCGCTTCGAGATACGCCTTGTCGGCCAAAAGCTCGCCGAAGCGCGCCTGCACGGGCGCGAGCGCGTCGGCGGTCACCTCGCCCACGGCGGCTTTGAAATCGCCGTAGCCGCGGCCGTCGAACTCTTTTTCGATCTCTTCCATGCTCTTGCCGGTAAAGCAGGCGTAAATGGTCATCAGGTTGTTGACGCCGTCCTTGCCCGCGGCGTAGCGCACCACGGTGTCGCTGTCGGTCACGGCGCGCTTGAATTTTCTGAGAATGGTGTCGCGGTCGTCGAGAATGTAGACGACGGCGCCCGGGTTCTCGTCGGACTTGCTCATCTTTTTGGTGGGCTCCGCCAGCGACATGATCTTTTTGCCATGCTCGGCGATCAGCGGCTCGGGCACGGTGAAAGTGTCGGGGTAGAGTTGATTGAAGCGCAGGGCAATGTCGCGGCACAGTTCCACGTGCTGCTTCTGATCTACGCCCACGGGCACCACGTCGGTCTGATAGAGCAGGATATCCGCCGCCATCAGCACGGGGTAGGTGAAGAGGCCGGCGTTGATGTTGTCGGCGTGACGGGCGCTTTTGTCTTTGAACTGCGTCATGCGCGACAGTTCGCCGAACATGGTGAAGCAGTTGAGGATCCAGGCGAGTTCCGCGTGCGCGGGCACCTGCGACTGCACGTACAGCGTGTTTTTGTCGGGGTCAAGGCCGCAGGCCATGTAAAGGGCCAGCGTTTCATAGGTGCGGCGGCGCAGATCGGCGGGGACCTGCCGCACGGTCACGGCGTGCTCGTCGACCACGCAGTAAAAGCATTTATACCGCTCGCTGAACGCCGAAAAATTGCGCAGCGCGCCGAGATAATTGCCGATGG
>CAMZFG010000206.1 GCA_947306035.1 uncultured Clostridia bacterium
CATGAACGAGGCCGCCGTGGCGGACGCCATCGGCGACGCGGACGTGTATATGACCTGCTGGGGGTCTCCGCGCCTGACCGCCGCCATTCTCGAAAAAGCGCCGCGCCTTCGCCTGCTGGCGCACCTGGCGGGCACGGTGACGCCCCTCGTCTCGGACGCGGTGTGGCAGCGCGGTGTGCGCGTCGTCTCTGCCAACGCCTACCTCGCCGCGTCCACGGCGGAGGGCGCGTTCGCCTACATACTGGCCGCGCAGCGCGACATTCCCGCTTTCAGCCGCGCCCTTTCGGTCGAGAAAAAGTGGAAGAGTTCGACCGCCGTCAGTTACGGTCTGCTCGGCAAAACGGTGGGCGTGGTCAGTTACGGCGCCGTCGCCCGCAACCTCATCCGTTACCTGCAACCTTTCGGCGTGCGCATTCTGATCTACGATATCGTGCCGATCCCCGAAGAGGATAAAAAGAAATACAACATGGAGCAGGTGTCGCTGGAAACGCTGTTTTCCACCGCCGATATCATCAGCGTGCATACGCCGCTGAACCCGGACACCGAACACATGATCGGCAAAGAACTGTTCGATCTGATCCGTGAGGACGCCCTGTTCGTCAACACCGCCCGCGGCGCCGTGCTGGATCAGAACGCGCTGGAAGAGGCGCTGGCCGCGGGCCGTTTTCGCGCCGCGCTCGACGTTTACGAAAAAGAGCCACCCGCCCCCGACTGCCGGCTTTACGGCCTTTCAAACGTGCTGATGATGCCGCACATGGCGGGCCCCACGCTCGACTTCCGCGCCCGCATGGCAGAGGCCGTCATACGCGAAAGCGCCGATTTTATCGACCGCGGCCTGCCCCTTTCGCACGAGATCACCGCCGCGCACGCCGCGGCCATGACCATGCGCTGACAAGGGGAACGATATGTTGATCTCACCTTATCCAAGACCCGCCCTGCTCCCGCCGCCGGAGCACCCGCGCCTCTTGCTGACGCGCCGCGATCTGCCCCGCGTTCGCGAAAATCTCACGCGGCCGGAAAACGCCGCGGCCGTGCGTATATGGCGTGAACTGCTCGCCCGCCCCGTCACGGGCAGGGGCGCCACGCCGGCATACGGCACGTACGATCTTTCCGAATGGGAAAGCGTGGAAGCGCTGGCGTTCCGCGCGCTTTTGTCGGGCGAGGAAGCAGACGCGCTGGCGGCGATCGACGCCGCGGAGTTTTTGCTTTTCGGCTTTACCGTCACGGGCGGCAACATGGGCGCGCGCTGGAGCGGTCACGCCATTTTCGTCTGTGCCGAGGTCTACGACTGGTGTTACGCTTTTTTGCCCGCCGACCGGAAAACGCGTTGGATCGCCCGCTGTGAAGAACTGGCCGCCGCTTATTTTGAAATGGGCTATCCCCCCGAAAAGCAGACGGCCGTCAGCGGCCACGGCACCGAGGCGCAGCTGCTGCGCGATCTTTTGGCCTTTTCCGTTGCCGTGTACGACGAACGCCCCGATATTTACGACTTTTGCGCCGGCCGGATCTTCGCGGAATACGTGCCCGAGATCCGCGCGTGTCTTCGCGGCGGCGCGCATAATCAGGGGCCGACCTACGGCAGTTACCGCTGGACGTGGCTGGCTTTTTGTGAATTGCTGTTGGAGAGCATGACGGGCAAGCCCGTTTTCGACTGCCTTGAAAAGACCGCCGAATGGTTTTTGTATATGACGCGGCCGGACGGTGAAGCCCTGCGCCTCGGCGACGACTTCAACGAGACCAAAGCGGATTACAACCGCCGCGCGCCCTTTGCCGTGCCGTTCTTTTTTGCCTACGCCCTGTCGGGACGCGACGATTTTTACCGGCGTTTTGCCGCCGGGTTTGACGAGCGGTTTTTGCTGCCCGAACACCGCGGCATGGACTTTTACGGCGAGAGTTCGTGGGGCGAGGGCGTGCTTTCCCCCGTCGTACTGCTCGTTTTCGACCGCTTTCACGGCAAAAAAGAGGCCCCGCCCCTGCCCGCCTGCCGCTATTTCGGCTCGCCCGTCGGGCAGACGGTGTTCTGCGACGGCGACCTGTACGTCTTTATGAAGATCGGCGAGTTCTGGGGCGCCAACCACGACCACCTCGACACGGGCTGTTTTCAGGTGTTCTCGGGCGCGCCGCTGCTGACCGACTCCGGCGTGTACGACAGTTACGGCACCCCGCACCGCTATCATTATCTCATTCACACCTCGGCGCACAACTGCCTGACCGTTTCGGTGCCCGACAAGCCCCTTTACGGCGAATGGAAAGCCGACGGCCGTTACGACGGCGGCACGCGCCGCCCCCTCGGCGGCCGGGAGCCCGCCTCGGCCAAAGACGCCTTTTCGGAGGCGTACCGCATGGCGCGCGTGCTCTCGCACAGGGAAAGCGACGACGGATGCGAACTCTGCGGCGACCTGACCCCCGCCTACGCCCACACCTGCGCCCGCGTGGTGCGCGCCATGCGCTACGACCACCCCGCGCGCACGCTGACCGTCACCGACGAGGTGACGTCGTTCGATCCCGCCGCCGTCAAGACGCTGCACCTGCATTGTCAGAAAGAGCCCGTCGTACAGGGCAATACCGTGATTTTTGAAAACGGCGGACGCCGCGCGGTTTGCCGCGTGCTTTCCCCCGCCGCCGTCACGATCACCGCCGTGGGCGGAGAGGGACGGGAATTCTTGATCGACGGCGAGAACTTTCCGCCAAAGCCCCCCTACGTGGCCGAGGCCGGCTGGGGACAGGTTTTGATCACCGCGGCCGGGCAGACCGAAAAAACGGT
>CAMZFG010000207.1 GCA_947306035.1 uncultured Clostridia bacterium
TGATGGCCTGAATGATCTCCATGTTGTTGATGTTGAAAGCGCCGATGGCATAGTGCCCTTCATACGCCTTTTTGAACATCTCTTTTGTTGTGACGAGAGCCATATTGATTTCTCCTTTTCGAGGTGGATTTGTTCACCTTTCATTGTATCGGAATCGGTCGGAAAAATCAAGGGTTTTGACAAAATTTTCAGAATTCTCCCGGTCTTTTTGTCTCGCCGGTCGCGGGCAGTCCCGCCCCCGCGGTCGCCGCGCCTTCAAAAGCCGCCGCGGCGGGCATGGCCGCGGGCGTCGGAGCGGCCGGAGCGGCCGTTCTTCTCTCCTCCGCCGCGCGGGCGCTCTCCTGCCGCACGGCCAGTTCCGCGTCGCGCGAGAGAAGCCCTAAACTGACGCCGAGCGCCATGTCGATCTCCTGCATGATCTCGTCGTCGAGATGCCCCATTTTCTCGCGCAGGCGGCGCTTGTCCAGCGTGCGCAGTTGTTCGAGCAGCACGATGGAATCGCGCGAAAGGCCCGTGCGCCCCGCGTACACGTCGATGTGCGTGGGCAGGCGCGTTTTGCCCATGCGCGACGTGATGGCCGCCGCGATGACCGTGGGACTGTACCGGTTGCCCACGTCGTTCTGCACGATCAATACGGGCCGCAGCCCCCCTTGTTCCGACCCCACCACCGGGTCGAGATCGGCGTAAAAAACGTCTCCTCGTCTGACTGTAACGATCATAGTCGTGCCTCCGTATTATGTTTTCGGTCGCACGGTTATTTTCTGCGGATAAGCGGCGTCTTAATCAACCGGGAGCGTTTTTCTTTCGCGCCTTTTCGGCGCGAGCGCGTGATATTTCTTTATAAAACTTGTTTTTTATAAAAGAGTGTGCTATACTGGATTGCAGTATAGTGGAAAGCAGGCTTTTTCATGGAAACGACCGCAAAAGAGACCGCCGCGCCCGTTTTGCTGACGCGCGCCGAGGCGGCAAAGCGGGGGCTTGTCGACGGCGAGACCCTGACGAAAATGCACCTGATGCCGACGGCCGGGCCCGTTGCCTTTACCGAGGCGGAAAACGGCGGACGCACGCTCTATTACCACCCCGACCGGGTGCGCGAAGCGCCGCCCGAGCAATGGATCAAAAAACCGCGCCCCGAGGTGAACGGCGACCTGACGCCGCGCCGCGCCGACGCGCTGGGCTTTTACACCGCCGAGCGGCTCAAGGAGATGTACTACGAACCCACGGGCGAACCCGTGGCCTACCTGAAGACCCGGTCGGGCGACCGTTTGCCCCTGTACGACAGATCGGAATGCAAACGTCTGCCCCTGCCCTGCGTCAAATGCGGCGCGCCGGAACGCTACCGGGGCAAGCTGTGCCGCGCCTGCTTTCAAAAAGACCTGGCCGAGCGGCGGGCGGCGGGCGACGAGCGGCGGGCGGCCTTTTACGGGCACGACCCGCGGCGCGTGCTGTACTTCGATCTGGAGATGACCGGCGTTTACCGCTGGGACGAGGTGCTGTCCGTCTCCGTCATCGACGGCACGGGCGCCGTTCGCTTCGACACGCTGGTCAAGCCCGCCCGCATCAAGCGCTGGAACCGCACCGAAAAGATACACGGCATCACCCCCGACATGGTCAAAAACGCCCCGTCGCTCTTTGACGTGGGCACAGACTTGGTCACCCTGCTCGACGGGGCCGAGTGCCTGATCGCTTTCGGCACCGCCACCGACTTCGGGCAGTTGTGCCGCCTGTATCCCGGCAAAAAGGCGCAGAGCGCCCTGCACGACAAAATGATCGACTGCGCCGCCGAGTTTTCGCATTACGTGAGCGAGCACGAGATCGAGCTTTCGCACCACTCCCTCTCCGACGCCATGGAGACGCTGGGGCTTTCGTGGAGCGGCGCGGCCCACACCGCCGACGCGGACGCGGCGGCCTGCCGACTGGTTTTTCAGACCCTTTTCCCCCACTTTTACGATAGAAAGGAGTTTGCATGATGGACGCGTTTTTCGGTTTGGATCACGCCGTTCTCGACGAGGAAGGACTTGCCCTGCTCGTCACCGCCTACGACGACGTGCTGGTCGAGATCTATGCCGACCTGCTGACGGACGCCGGCATCCCGTTTTTGAAAAAGGATCGGGGCGGCGGCACCGCCATGCGCATCATCACCGGCGCCAACCGGTACGGCACCGACCTGTACGTGCCGACGGAACGACTGGAAGAAGCGAAACAACTGCTGGAAAGCACTCCCATCGAAACGGTGGATGAAAACGACGGAGAGGACAGCGAAGAACCGTGAAAGAGATGCTGCTGCTCAAATACGGCGAGATCGTTCTGAAGGGCGCCAACCGCCGCTACTTTGAGGATACCCTGGTGCGCGAAGTGCGCTTTCGCGCCTCCACGTTCGGCCGCTTTTCCGTCACCCGCTCGCAGAGCATTCTGTACGTCGAGCCGCAGGACGACGAGGCCGACGTGGACGGGCTGTTTGCCGCCGTGCAGCGCCTGTTCGGCGTGGTGGCCGTCGACCGTGCCGTGGCGTGCGACAAAAACATGGAGAGCATTCTCGCCACCGCAAGATCCTATCTGCCCCTGTACCTTGCCGACAAAAAGACTTTCAAGGTCGAGGCCAAACGGGCCGACAAGCGCTTTCCCCTGACCTCTCCCGAGATCTCGGCCGAGGTGGGCGGCGCCGTTCTTTCGGTCTGCCCGCGCCTGAAAGTGGACGTGCTGCGCCCCGAGGTGACCGTGCGCGTGGAAGTGCGCGAGACCGCGGCCTACATCCACGCC
>CAMZFG010000208.1 GCA_947306035.1 uncultured Clostridia bacterium
GCGCCCGCATTTTTACAGTCATCCCGACGAAACGGCCCTGATCCTCTCGTGCCGTCTGACAGAAACAGGTGAAACATGAAGTACGTTTTGGGCATGGAAAGCTCGTGTGACGAGACCTCTGCCGCCGTGGTGCGCGTGGGGGACGACGGCCGCATGAGCATTGCCGCCAACATCGTGGCCTCGCAGATCGAGACTCACCGCCTCTACGGGGGCGTGGTGCCGGAGATCGCCAGCCGCGCGCATATCGAGGCCGTCAGCGGCATCACGCGCGAGGCGCTCTCGGGAGCGGGCATCGGCGTCGGCGATCTTTCCGCCGTGGCGGTCACCGCTTTTCCCGGCCTGATCGGCGCGCTCCTCGTGGGCGTCAATTTTGCCAAATCTTTTGCTTACGCCAACGACCTGCCCCTGGTGGCAGTCGACCATATCAAGGCCCACGTGGCCGCCGCCTACCTCTCTGACGAGGCCCTTTGCCCCCCGTTTCTCGCGGTGGTGGTGTCCGGCGGGCATACCGCGCTCTTTGACGTGCGGGATCACACCGACTTTCGCCTGATCGGCTCGACGCGCGACGACGCGGCGGGCGAGGCGTTTGACAAGATCGGCCGCGTCATCGGTCTGCCGTATCCCGCGGGGGCGGCGCTGGATCAGCTGGCGCGACAGGGCGACCCCGGCGCCGTGCCTCTGCCGTCGCCGGCGCTCGGCGGCGACACGCTCGACCTGTCGTTCAGCGGTCTCAAGACCGCCGCGCTCAACTATATCCATCATTGCGAGCAGACGGGCGTGCCCGTGCCCCGCGCCGATATCGCCGCTTCCCTGACGCGCGCCGTCACGGCGGGCATCACCAAAAAGGCGGGGCAGGCCCTGGCCGCGACGGGTCACAAGACCGTGGTGCTGGCGGGCGGCGTGGCCGCCAACTCGCACCTGCGCGCGGGCCTTTTGCAAACGGCAAAAAAATACGGCGCGCGCCTGTCGGTGCCACCCGTTTCGCTGTGCGGCGATAACGGCGCCATGGTGGCCGCCGCGGGGTGGTTCGAGTATCGGCGGGGCCATCTGGCCGACGTGTCGCTCAACGCCTCTGCCGAGGACGAGCCCTGACGCTTGTCAAGCCCTTTTTTGAAAAAAAGTAAATTTCGGCGTTTTGGATAAATCGGCGCCGGAAAGGATTTTCAACACCCGTTTTCCACAAACCTGTGGAAAAACGGAAATATGCAGAAAAATATACACAAAAAGCCCCCCGCTGTCCGCATAAAACGCCAAAAACACGCCTTTTTTGTGGAAAAGTCTGTGGGAAGTGTGGAGAAGTTTATGCAAAAGCGGCTGTGGAAAACCGCCGCGAAACGGTCTGCCGGGCCTCGCGGGCCGATTGTGCAAAACTCCGAATTTGAAAAAAACGAAAGGAAAGCGCGCCATGAAACAGCCAAAAAACACCCGGTCGCAGCACGCCGAAAAGGGCGAAGTCAGCCCGGCCGTGGTCAATCGTTTGCCCCGCTATTTTCGCTATCTGCGCGAACTGATCCGTCAGGGTCGGTCGCGTATCAGCTCGGGCGAACTTTCCGAAATGATGAACGTGACCGCCTCGCAGATCCGGCAGGATCTCAACTGCTTCGGCGGTTTCGGTCAGCAGGGATACGGCTATAACGTCAATTTTCTGTACGCCAAGATCAGCGAGATCCTCGGCGTGGGAGAGGGCTATACCGCCATCGTGGTGGGCATCGGCAACCTCGGCCGCGCGCTGGTGCACAACCCCATGTTCGAAAAGCGGGGCGTCGACGTGATCGGTCTGTTTGACAGCGACCCCGCCAAAGTGGGCACCACGGTGGGAGCGCTGACGGTGCGGGACACCAAAGAACTGGAAGCGTTCATCGCGTCGGCGCACGTGGATATGGCCGTGCTGACCGTGCCGAAAGCCGCCGCCCCCGAAGTGGCCGACCGACTGGCCGCCGCGGGCGTGCCGGGCATTTGGAATTTTACCGGCTGTGAACTGGATCATCGCCTGCCGGGAACGGTGATCGAAAGCGTGCATCTCGGCGATTCGCTGATGCGGCTGTGCTTCGGCCTGCGCGAGGGCGGAAAAGAGGGAACGTGATATGATCTGCTTTCAATACGGCAACGGCGTGGCGGTGCTGCCCGCCGCGGTGACCGAACATCTGAAAAAAGCCGCCAAAAACGACCTGATCGTGCTGTTGACGCTGGCGTCGGACGAAAGTCTTTGCCGCGCGGCAGATCCCGCCGCGGCGCTCTCCGCCAAAACGGGCGTCGCCGTCAGCGACGTGCGGGCCTCGCTGTCTTTCTGGCGCGGCACGGGCCTGATCGCGTCGGAAGAGGCCGCGGGGGACGAGGCGGGCGCACCCGTGGAAAAAGCGGTGGCGGCGCCCAAGATCATCGCCGACAAGGGCCTGCCCGAATATTCATCCGCAGAACTGACCGCCATCATCGACGATAAGAGCAAGAACGTAAAAGAGCTGATCCGTGAGTGCGAACACGTCATGGGCAAGATCTTCAATCGCGCCGAAGTCGGCGTGCTGGCCGGCATGATCGATCATCTCGGCCTTGACGGGGAATACGTGCTGGTGCTGCTCACCCATTGCGTCAAAATGGGCAAAAAGTCCATGCGCTACGTTGAAAAAACGGCGCTGTCGCTCTTTGACGACGGCATCACGGACGCCAAAGCGCTGGCCGACTATCTGCGCCGCATCGAGGCGCTTGCCGAGGTCGAGGGGCAGATACGCGCTCTGTT
>CAMZFG010000209.1 GCA_947306035.1 uncultured Clostridia bacterium
TCGCTTTCTTTGGGTTGCTCCTGGCTCGCGAGCGCCTCTTTCACCTCGGAGAGCGGCACGTCGTTGCGGGCGGCGATCTCCTCGGCGAGAATGGCGGTCTCGGCCTGCTTCGGGATAATGCCGAGATAGCGGCACAGCATCGGCACCCAGGTAAAGGCGGTGTAGCCGGCGGCAAAGGTGATAAACGCCCACACGAACTGCATCCACGTTTCGTGGGCATGAATGCCGGGGTTGGTCAGCACGCATTTTTCAATGACGATGACGGGCGCGATCATGACCAGCGCCATATTGACGCTGTGCAGCTGCCGCGGGAAGCGGCGAATGAGATAGCGCAGGCCTTTGGAGAGCAGGAACGAACCCACGCCGTAGCCGATCAGATAAGCCAACAGCAAGAACAGACGTGAGGGGTGCAGCATCAGCGCGCGGAAATCACCCACCAGGTTGATAAAAGCGTAGTAATAGCCCATGGCCATCAGCGTGACGGCAAAATCCACGCCCGGAATGACCAGCGTGACCGAGGTGACAAAGCCGACCGAGGCCATCAGGATATAGTCGAGCGGGAAGCGGATGACGTCAAAGGACACGGTCTGCCCGTTGGTAATGACCAGCGCGTAGACGATGAAAATGGCGCCCACGATGATCATAATGAGCACGTTCTGCCACTTTTTGAAGTCCTCGCGGCTCTCCGCCACCATGCGGGGAATGCTGGCGATGAGAAAACCGAGCACCGCCGCGATCACGGGCACGGGGAAGCGGATATACAGGGTGTTGACCGCCACCGCGCCGCCGATGGCGCCCACGCCGTAACCGGCCAGCAGGACGCCGAGAAACGTCAGACTTTGCTTCGGCTTTTTGAAAATGTGGCTGATGGCGTAGATCATGTCGTAGTAGACCGTCAGCACGATGGCGATGGTACTGGCCGAAAGACCCGGCACCGCCAGACTGGCAAAGCCGATGAGAATGCCTTTTAGAAACAGCGCTGTTTTGTTCACAGGCATCCCCTCCTTTCGGCGCGGCCGCGCCACACGATCCTTGCTCAAAACAACACGATCAAATCAGAAAACGAAGTATAACGGTATCGAGATCAGCCCATTTGCTCCGGCAGTTTGCGGCCGCCGAGCAGGTGAAAATGCAGGTGTTTCACGGTCTGGCAGCCGTCTTCGCCGCAGTTGTTGATCACGCGGTAACCGTTCGCCAGGCCCTCTTGCTTCGCGATCTTCGGAACGGCCTCGAACACGGCGGCCACGTCGGCGCTGTTGCCGGCGTCGATCGCGTCGGCCGAAGCAATGTGGCGGCGGGGCACGATCAGCACGTGCACGGGCGCCTGCGGGTTGATATCGCGAAACGCGAACACGCGCTCGTCCTCATAGACTTTGGTCGAGGGGATCTCGCCCGCTATGATCTTGCAGAACAGACAATCCATTTCTTTTCACCTCATTTGACGAATTCGTTGAAAATGGCCGTCAGGGCGGCTTCGTAGTCGTCCTCGTTGACGCCGATGATGATATTCAGCTCGCTCGAGCCCTGGTCGATCATGCGAATGTTGACGCCGGCGGCATACACCGCGTTGAACACGCGCGCGGCGGTGCCGCGGGCTTTGACCATACCGCGGCCCACGACGGCGATCAGGCACAGGCCGTCGATGATCTCCACGCGGTCGGCGCGCACGGCGCGCGTAATGCCGCGCAGCAGGCGGTCGCGCTTGCCCTCGATGGCGGCGGAAGCCACGATCACGCCCATGGTGTCGATGCCGGAGGGCAGATGCTCAAACGAAACGTCATAGTCTTCCAGCACTTCCAGCACGCGGCGGCCGAAGCCGATCTCGGCGTTCATCATATCCTTGTCGATATTGATGATGGAAAAGCCCTTTTTGCCGGCCACGCCCGTGATGACGTGCCGCGCGTCATAGCCCTCGGCGTGCGGCACGATCATGGTGCCTTTGTCCTCGGGGGCGTTGGTGTTGCGGATGTTGATGGGAATGCCCGCTTCGCGCACGGGGAAAATGGCGTCTTCGTGCAGCACGGTCGCGCCCATGTAGGAAAGCTCGCGCAGTTCCAGATAGGTGATGGTCTCGATGGCGGGCGGGTTTTTGACCACGCGGGGGTCGGCCATCATAAAGCCGGAAACGTCCGTCCAGTTCTCGTAAAGGTCCGCCTCGGCGGCGCGCGCCACGATGGAGCCCGTCACGTCGGAGCCGCCCCGCGAGAAGGTGCGGATGGTGCCATTCGGCATGCTGCCGTAAAAGCCGGGGATAACGGCGTGCTTGTGCTTGGTCAGTTCCTCGGCGAGCACCGCGTTGGTGCGCTCCGCGTCAAAGGTGCCGTTTTCCTTGAAAAAGATCACGCTCTCCGCGTCGATAAAATCAAAACCGAGGTATTTCGCGAGAATGATGCCGTTGAGATATTCGCCCCGTGAGGCGGCGTAGTCGCGGCCGGCCACGTAGGTCAGCGTGTTTTTGATATAGGTCAGTTCGCCCGAAATGTCAAAGGAAAGACCGAGATCTTTGATGATGTCGTTGTAGCGGTTTTCAATGCGTTTGTAATACTCGTCGATCGGCTCGCGGTTCCGCACCATTTCGTAGCACCGATACAGCATATCGGTCACTTTCTCGTCGGTCTTGTGCCGTTTGCCGGGGGCCGACGGCACCACGAAACGGCGCGACGGGTCGCTTTTGATAATGTCCGCGACCTGCTTGAAATG
>CAMZFG010000210.1 GCA_947306035.1 uncultured Clostridia bacterium
CCGTTCCTACGTCTATGCCGCCATGCGCGTCACGGGCGCCTCTGACCCCACCGTGCCCATTGCGGAAACGCTGCCCGGCAAGCTGCCGCAGCGCAAGATCGTGCAGACCGCGGCGGCGGGCTATTCTTCCTACGGCAACCAGATCGGCCTTGCCACCGGCATCGTCGACGAAGTCTATCATCCCGGTTACGCCGCCAAACGCATGGAGATCGGCGCGGTGCTGGGCGCGGCGCCTGCCGCCAACGTGCGGCGCGAACGGCCCGCCCCCGGCGACGTCGTCATTCTGCTCGGCGGCCGCACGGGCCGCGACGGCATCGGCGGCGCGACCGGTTCCTCCAAGGCGCACAACGCCCATTCGGTCGAGACCTGCGGCGCCGAGGTGCAAAAGGGCAACGCCCCCGAAGAGCGCAAACTGCAGCGCCTGTTCCGCGATCCCGCGGCCTGCCGCCTGATCAAACGGTGCAACGACTTCGGCGCGGGCGGCGTTTCCGTCGCCATCGGCGAACTGGCAGACGGTCTTTTTATCGACCTTGACGCGGTACCCAAAAAGTACGAGGGCCTTGACGGCACCGAACTCGCCATCAGCGAGTCGCAGGAGCGCATGGCCGTGGTCACCGCCGCCGCCGACGCTGCGGCGTTCCTCGCGTTGGCCGAAAAAGAGAACCTCGAGGCCACCGTGGTGGCCAAAGTCACCGAAGAGCCCCGCCTCGTCATGCGCTGGCAGGGTCAAACGGTGGTGGATATCTCCCGTGAATTTTTGAATTCCAACGGCGCCGAAAAGCACATCAACGTCGCGCCCGCAGCGCCCGCCGCGTTTGACAAAGCGCCCGTCGCCGATTTTGCCGCCGCTTACCGCGCGCTGGTCGGCGATCTCAACGTCTGCTCCCGCCAGGGGCTTTCGGAGCGCTTCGACTCGACCATCGGCGCCGGCACGGTGCTGATGCCGTTCGGCGGCCGCCGTCAGCGCACGCCCATCGGGGCTATGGTGCACAAGATCCCCGTGGGCGCGGGCCACACCGACGACTGCTCGTTCATGGCGTGGGGCTACAATCCCGCCATTGCCGAAAAGAGCCCCTACCACAGCGCCTATCTCGCGGTGGTGGAGAGCGTCTCCAAACTGATCGCCGCGGGCGCTTCGTTCCGTGACGTCTATCTGACTTTTCAGGAATACTTTGAAAAACCCGGCCGCGACCCCGCGCGCTGGGGCCAGCCGCTTGCCGCTCTGCTCGGCGCTTTCCGCGCGCAGATGGATCTCGGCATCGCGGCCATCGGCGGCAAGGACTCGATGAGCGGTTCGTTTGAAAAACTGGACGTGCCGCCCACGCTGGTCTCGTTTGCCGTCACCACGGGCAAAGTCGCCGACGTCGTTTCCGGCGAGTTCAAGGCGCCCGGTCACAAGGTCGTGCTGCTGACGCCCGAAACGGGCGAGGACGGCCTGCCCACCGCCGCGTCGCTGCTGTCGCTTTACGACAAGGTGACGGCGCTGATGCGCGCGGGCAAAGTCTTTGCGGCCTATACGCCCACGGCGGGCGGCGTGGCCGAGGCGGTCTACAAAATGGCCATCGGCAACGGCGTCGGCTTCTGCTATGAAAAAGACGTGCCGCTCTCGCTTTTGTTCGGTTACGCCTACGGCGCGTTCTTGCTGGAAGTGACCGACGACGTCGAGGGCCTCGTGCTCGGCTATACCGTCAAAGAAGAAACCATTACCCGCGGCGACGCCGTGCTGACGCTGGACGAACTCGACGCGCTCTACGAGGGGCGCCTGGCGGATATCTACCCGCTCCTGAAAGCCGCGCCCGCCGGCCGCTTTGACACGCTGACCGACACCGCCGGCAAAGCCGTGCGCGCGCCCGCCGTCGCCGTGGCCAAGCCGCGCGTGCTGATCCCCGTTTTTCCGGGCACCAACTGCGAGTATGACAGCGCCAAAGCCGTGGCCGACGCGGGCGCCGATCCCGCCGTGTTCGTCATCAACAACCTCACGGCCGCGGGCATCGCGCGGAGTGTGGAGCAATTTGCCGACGAGATCAAAAAGAGCCAGATCATCTTCGTGCCCGGCGGCTTTTCGGGCGGCGACGAGCCGGACGGTTCCGGCAAATTCATCATGGCCTTCTTCCGCGGCGCGGCCGTGCGTGAACAGGTCGAAAACCTGCTTTCGGCGCGCGACGGCCTGATGCTGGGCATCTGCAACGGTTTTCAGGCGCTCGTCAAACTGGGCCTTGTGCCGTACGGCAGGATCCTCGACACCGACGAGACGAGCCCCACGCTGACCTTCAACACCATCGCGCGCCACCAGTCCAAACTGGTGCGCATCCGCGTGGCGTCGAACCGTTCGCCGTGGCTCTCCGGAACCCGGGTCGGCGAAGTCTTTACCGTGCCGATCTCGCACGGCGAAGGGCGTTTTCTCGCCGATGAAGACACGGTGCGCCGCCTGGCCGCGGGCGGGCAGATCGCCACGCAGTACGTCGACGACGCGGGCCTTGCCACCGGCGACATCCGCTATAATCCCAACGGCTCCGTGTGCGCCGTGGAGGGCATCACCTCGCCCGACGGCCGCGTATTCGGCAAAATGGGACACAGCGAGCGCGTGGGCGCGGGCCTTTACCGCAACGTGCCCGGCAACTACGATATGAAGTTGTTTGCCTCGGCCGTCCGGTATTTCAAAAAAGGATAAATAAAAACCGCTGTGCC
>CAMZFG010000211.1 GCA_947306035.1 uncultured Clostridia bacterium
ACCAGCGCGTCAAGACCCGAACTCTGCACGGTCACTTTTCCTCCCGATACCCGAAATTGCCGACGGCGGCGCGGCTGTCGCGCCAGTTCTCCTTGACTTTGACCCACAGGTCGAGAAAGACTTTGGTGCCGAACAGCTGTTCCAGATCGGCGCGGGCGTAACTGCCGACGCGCTTGAGCTCGGCGCCGTTCTTGCCCACGATGATGCCTTTGTGAGTGGCCTTTTCGCAAAAGATCTCGGCGCGGATGCGGATCAGATCCTTTTGCTCGGTGAACTCCTCGATGACCACGGCCACGCCGTGCGGCACTTCCTTATCCAGCGTGCGCAGCAACTTTTCGCGAATGATCTCGGCGGCCATCTGCCGTTCCGGCTGGTCGGTGATCATGTCTTCGGGGAAAAACCATTCCCCTTCGGGCAGCAGTTTTTCGCATTCGTCCAGCACGTCCGACACTTGCTTGCCGTTTTTGGCCGAAAGCGGCACGAAGGCGGCAAAATCGTGCAGGGCGGCGTATTTCTGAATGCAGGCGGCCACCTGCTCCGGCGTGCAGAGGTCGATCTTGTTCATGGCCAGCACAGCAGGAATGCCGGACTGTTTTAAGTAGCGAATGACGTTTTGCTCCGTGCCCGTCGGCTCGCGGGCGGCGTCGACCATGAGAACAAGGCCGTCTGCCTCTTTGATCGAGGCGTTGGCGGCCGCCACCATATAGTCGCCGAGACTGTTCTGCGGCTTGTGGAGCCCCGGCGTGTCCACAAAGACGAACTGCGCCTCGCCGCGCGTCAGAATGCCGAGAATGCGGTTGCGCGTGGTCTGCGGTTTGCTTGAAACGATGGCGATCTTTTCGCCGAGCATGGCGTTGAGCAGAGTGGACTTGCCCACGTTAGGGCGCCCCACGATGGCGATGTATCCCGCTTTTTTCATGCTTTTTCTCCCACGCCGAGGCCCATGCCCTCGACGATAGCCGTCTGCCGGCGTCGCATATCCGCCTCTTCCTCTTTGCTGTTCACGTGGTCGTAGCCGAGCAGGTGCAGCGTGGAATGCACGGTGAGAAAGGCGCACTCGCGGTCAAAGCCGTGGCCGTATTCCTCGGCCTGCGCCCGGCACTTTTCAAGCGACAGCACGATGTCGCCGAGCATGTGACCGAAGTCGGCGCCGCCGGGCCCGTCCTCAAACAGCGGAAAGGACAGCACGTCCGTTTCGCTGTCGATGCCCCGGAAGCGCTTGTTCAGTTTTCGAATACCCTCGTTGTCGGTAAAGGTCACCGAGACCTCGCTGTGCCCCGTGACGTGCTCGTAGGCCAGCGTGGCCAGCACGGCGTGCCGCACCAGCAGTTTCAAGTGATAGGTGACCGGCACCGCGTTCTGATCGTTTTCAAAATAAATGCGAAGCGTTCTCTTTTCTTTCATTTGCCCGTCCTCTCGGTCTTGCCTTTTGTCTGGCGCGGCTTTGCCTGCTCGCGCTCGTATCTGTCGTAGGCCTGAATGATCTTTTGCACCAGTTTGTGGCGCACCACGTCGCGCTCGGTAAAATAATGGATCTTGATATCGGGAATGCCCGACAGGATCTTGACGGCCGAGGCAAGGCCGCTCTTTTGCCCCGAGGGCAGGTCGGTCTGCGTCAGGTCGCCCGTGACCACCGCCTTGGCGTTGTTGCCGAGGCGCGTGAGAAACATTTTCATCTGCTCCGGCGTGGCGTTCTGCGCCTCGTCGAGAATGATGAAGCAATCGTCCAGCGTGCGCCCGCGCATGTAAGCCAGCGGCGCGATCTCGATGACCTGCTTTTCCACCAGTTTGGCGTAGTTCTCGGTGCCCATCATCTCAAACAGCGCGTCGTACAGCGGGCGGAGATAGGGGTCGATCTTGCTTTGCAGGTCGCCCGGCAGAAAGCCGAGTTTTTCGCCCGCCTCGATGGCGGGGCGCGTCAGAATGATGCGGCTGACGCTTTTGGCGCGCAGCGCCTTGACCGCCATGGCCACGGCGAGAAAGGTTTTGCCCGTGCCGGCGGGGCCGACGCCCAGCACCACCGTGTTGTCGGCAATGCTCTTGACGTACTGCTGCTGCCCCACCGTTTTGGCCTTGACGGGTTTGCCGCGGCTGGTCAGGCAGATGACGCTGTCGTCCAACCCCGAAAGTTCGGCTCCCTGCCCGTCTTTGACCATGCCGATGATGTAGGCGACCCGCTGTTCGGAGATCTCCTCGTGGTCGCCCGCCTCGGCCGAGAGGCGAGACAGCACTTCGGCGGCTTTCTGCACGTTCTCGTCGGAAGGGCCCGAAACGATGATGGCGTCGCCGTCGCCCGCCGAACGGTTGCGGATATCCACCCCGAACACGTTCTCGATCTCGCGCACGTGCGCGTCGACCACGCCGAAAATGAGGGCCGTCACCTCGCTGCTGTCGGTATAGATGATCTCTTCGCTCATAGTTCTCCTTTCGTCACGGCAAGGGCGATACCTCCACCGCGACGGCAATATTTTCACGGCAATCCGCGACAAAGGTCACGACAAGGCCGTTTTCCGTTTTTTCAACCGTTTCCCGCACCGCAAGCACTTCTTTTTCCGTGCCCCCGACCAACTGCTCGCGCCATTGCCGCCGCGCCTCGGCGAGCGCCTCCTCTTCGGTGCGCGTCAAGGTGACGTCGGCAGTCTCGCAGAAGGTTTTCACGACCGTGCCGAACGGCA
>CAMZFG010000212.1 GCA_947306035.1 uncultured Clostridia bacterium
TGCGGCACCTATCACGCGCTTTCCAATTTTGACGACTACCGCGCCGCCCGCATCCCCTACGCCCGCACGCACGATTCGGCGCTCGGCGAGGCGTGGGGCCCGCACGCCGTCGACGTGTCGGCCGTTTTCCCTTCGTTTGACGCCGACCCCGACGACCCTGCCAACTACGATTTTGCCGTGACCGACGCGTATCTTGCCGACATCGTCGCGGCGGGCACGGGCATTTACTACCGTCTCGGGCAGAGCATTGAGAACAGCCCCGTCAAAAAGTATCATATCTACCCGCCCGCGGACTATCGCAAATGGGCGGTGATCTGCGAGCACATCATCCGCCACTACACCGGGGGGTGGGCCGACGGCTACCTGTATGAAAACGTCTTTTGGGAGATCTGGAACGAGCCCGATCTGACGAGCGGCAACACCTGGGGCGGCACGGAAGCGCAGTTTTTCGACTTTTTCGAGGTCGCCGCCAAATATCTCAAAGCCCGCTTCCCGCACCAAAAGATCGGCGGGCCCGCGCTGGCCGGGCACTTTGAGTGGCTGGAGCGCTTTTTGGCCGCCATGCAGCGCCGCGGCGTACCGCTTGACTTTATCTCCTGGCACGACTACGGCTGCGATCCTCACCGTCTGTTCGCGTTCGCGCAGACGGCCAAAGAGATGGCGACGCGCTACGGCTACGGCGACGCCGAAATGCACCTGACCGAATGGAACTACATACAAAAGTGGGGCCCCGCCGACGACTTGCGCTACAGCATGCGCGCCTTTCGCGGGCAAAAGGGCGGCGCTTACGTCGCGGCCTGCATGGCGCTGTTGCAGCACGGGGCGCTCGACAAAATGTTTTACTACGACGCCCGCGTGGGGCAGTTCAACGGCATGTTCGACGAATATCTGCAGCCCCTGCCCGCCTACTATGCCCTTTCCGCCTTCTCCGACCTCGCCGAACTCGGCACCGCCGTGAAAACAGGGACCGACCGCGAGGTGTTGTATGCCGCGGCCGCCGCAAACGGGCAAAAGGGCGCCGTGCTGCTCTCCTATTTCGACAACGACGATGGCGCCCCCGCCTGCCGCGTCACGCTGTCGCTTGCGGGACTTGACGCAAACGCGACGTATCGCGTCACGGTCAAACCCGTGGGCATGCAAACGGAAGAAAAAACCTTTACGCTGACCCCCGATCGCCGCACGCTGACGCCGGAACTGCAAAATCTGGACGTCTATCTCATCACGGTCGAACCTCAATAACCCCCACAAGCGCCCCGTTTGCGCTTTCCCCCGCAACCGCCGGCAGAAAAGGAGAAACCCATGAAATTTTTTCACGTATATAACGATCAGTATTTTGCGGGTCTTGAAAAAAACGGGTTGATCAACGAGGATACGGGATTTAAGATCCAGCACGTGTTTTCGATGCCCGAGGACATGAAATTCAACCGCTATGCCGCGGTGGGCTCACAATTGCATCGCTATATGGCAGAAAACCGCTTTCCTTTTTACGTCGATCGCATAGCGGGCGGCGTGACTTATCAAACGTACGCGTTTGACAAAACGCTGATCGCGGCCTGGCGCCGTTTGCTGGGCGAATGGTTTTTGGGTTTTCAGCAACACGAGACCGCCGGCAATCGCCAATGGGACTGGCAACACGTGAAAGACCGTATGCAGGGTCAACCCTACCCGTTCGACGTAGAAACATTAAAGAAAAAAAGTCTCTCCGGGTACGCGGTGACTCCCGACGGACAGCGATTGTATCAATTGATCCAGGGCACGCCCGAAGAATACGCCTCCCTGCCTTTTCCCGACACATTTGCCGGCGTTTTGGACGATTTTCGGCATTTGTTCCGGCAGAGGATGGAAGCGACGGACGGCATGATCTTGCCGGTGGATTCCTACTGGTTGCTCACGCATATGCAAGACGAACTCGGCATGGAGAACTTTATGCCGGAGGTGGGATGTCAGATCCCGCACATGCGCATTGCGGTAGCGTTGGCACGCGGCATGGCTTCGGCAAAAAACAAAAAATGGGGTGTGTATTACGAATGCTGGCGCACCATACAGCCCTATATCGGTGCGACCATGCCCTGCTTTAACCGCGAACCCGGCAACGAGTGGTATCTGACGCAGGAAACGCACCGGGACGATTTTACCACCTATGGGCCGCACGGCGGCTCTTCACGCCTTTTGCAAAAGCGCATTTACTATTACGGCCTGATGGCCGGCGCCAAGATGATGAGCGAGGAATGGGGGCTGCATTGCAGTTACGCGGAAATGAAGGGCGACTTTCCGCTGTCTCCCTACGGGCAGGTCAAAAAAGACTTTATCGAATTTGCGCGTGGGCACAAAAACGTCAGGGCACGCGTACCGTTTGCCGTGGTGCTGCCAAAGGAATGCCCGTATGTGGATCTGACAAAATTCGACACGCCGATCGGCGCCAGACGCACGACGGGGTTCAAGCAACCGCTCACCGGAGACGAGACCGATATGTTCGGGTGTGTTGAAGATGTGTTGAAACTGATCTTTCAGCGCGACCCCGAAACGGTCTGCGGCACCGAAGGGCACGTGATGCAGAATTCCCGCTTCGGCGATCTGTTCGATGTGATTTATGAGGATGTGCCGAGGGCCGCTTTGGAGAAATATAATCTTTTGATCGACACATCCGCCGGCGGGCGCATGACAAGAGACAAC
>CAMZFG010000213.1 GCA_947306035.1 uncultured Clostridia bacterium
GCCGCGCCCCAGACCGAAAATGCCGAATTTGATGAGTTTTTTCATATCATTACCCCCTGTTTTATAATAGAACAAGCAGAATGACACCGAGAACGGAGAGAAAGACCGCCAGCAACTCACGCGGCGACGGGCGCTGCCCCACCGCGTAACCGAGCAGAGTGGATACCGCCATGGTGCCGCCGGTGACGAACGGATATTGCACCGAGGCGGGCAGCACCGCCAGCGCCAGCACAAGGCCGTAGTTGCCGATGCGGCCGGCTATGCCGTAGCCGGCGCTCCAGAGGATCGTCGAGGGCCGCGGGCGCTTGATGCCCCGCCACACAAAGGGCAGGGCGAGCAGAGCAAAGAGGAGAATGAACAGGGCGATCCAGATCGAAAAGTCGGCGGCCCCCGCTTTTTCGTAGGGCGCCTCGGTGAACAGTTGCGTCAGCACACCCGACATGCCGTTGAACACGAACACGCCCGCGTAGTACCAAAATCCGCCCCGGCCGCCGCCCGGTTTGGCGGTGAGCGCCAGCGCGGCCGTGACCAGCGCCACGCACACGACGACGCCCCATGTCAGGGGCTCGCGGTAGAAAACGAGGCCGACCAGAAGCGGCAGCACCATGCCGCCGAGCATGGCGAACACCGAGAACAGCGACAGGTTGATGCGCGTCAGCGCCCGCACGGAGCAAACGGTGTACAGCGCGAAATCGAGCGCGGTAACGCCCGCCATCAGCAGGGTAAAGGGCGTGAGGGACAGGCGAAAACCGTTCATCGCGAGCAGGATCAGCACGCCCGCGGCGTTGGCGATCAGCAAAAACAGCACGGCGTCGCCGAAGCCGCCGCGATCCTGCCGGCTGTAGCGGTCGTTGAACAGAAACGCCACGCCGAACAGCACCACGGAAAGCGTCAAAAGACCGTAATAAATAGTCGATCACCCCTTTGCATCTGCTTTCATTGTATCGCGGCGGCGGCGGCCTGTAAATAGAATTTTTCTATGAAAATATGGAAATAAGTTGTTTTTTGAGCGGAAGTGTGGTAAAATGTTTGCACCGGAACGGCAAAATCGCCCTTTGCCCACAGGAGGGAGAAAAACGATGAAGAACGACAATATCTGTTTGTTCAATCCGACGCGGTCGAGCGATCTTGTGTGTCGGGATTTTGTGTTGGAGTGCGGTGACAGCGCCCGAACGCCGCATAAGGCCGATTGCTTTGCGTTGCATTTGGTGTGTGCCGGAGAGGGAACGTGGACATGCAAGGGAGAACGGCGGCATATCGCGGTCGGTACCGTGTTTTTGGTTTGCCCCGGAGAAACTTACAACATCGAAGGTAATGATGAATTGAAATACTACTATATCACGTTCAGCGGCCGCCGAGCCGTTGAAGTGACGGAACGAGTCGCGCCGACGCACTTGTTTCATTCGGCGGAAGGCATGAACGATCTGATACCGTTCTGGCAGGACTGTTTGACGCGAGCCAACGCAGACAATGTGGATATGATGAGCGAGGCGGTGCTGCTGTACACGCTGTCGCGTCTGGCGCCGCAGAAACATACGACACGCGGAGCGGTCGCCGCGGTGCTGCACGTGACGAACGAATGTTTTACAGACCCCGATCTGACTCTCGGTGCCGTGGCAATGCGGCTCGGTTATGATGCCAAATACCTTTCGTTTGCTTTCCGACGCGAAACAGGCCTGACCTATTCGCAATACCTGCGCGATCTGCGCGTGCGCCGCGCGGCGTTTCTGATGGAGCAGGGTGTAGGCGGCATCAAGAACGTGGCGCGTCTGTCCGGTTTTCACGACCCCCTCTATTTTTCAAAAGTTTTTTCCAAGATTGAGGGCGTCTCTCCCCGTGCATACTTTGCTATGTTGTCGCAGAAAACGTGATGCACAGCGCGAGGCGTTCGGTTAAAATTTCCTTGTTTGGTGCGCTGAAATTGGCTAAAACTATGAGCAAAGGGAGCGTTTTGCGCCCTTTGAAAGAGAGGTAGACTTATGTCGATCATTGATCGCATTGCCTTGATCCTGACGGTCGTCGGCGCGCTGAACTGGGGCTCTGTGGGGCTTTTCCAGTTCGACGTGGTGGCCTGGATCTGCGGCGGCTCTGCCACGGTGCTGGCGCGTATCATCTATACGCTGGTGGCGCTGGCGGGGCTTTGGTGTCTTTCTCTCGTGTTTCGCCCCGACGAGTGGCGGGAACACGACAGAGAGCACACCTGATTTTCTTCGACCGTTGCGGTTTTTCCGCAACGGTTTTTTATAGTGCCGATCGGGGCGCAAAAAAGTTTTTTATAAAAAAATAAGGAAAAAGGAACCGCTCGTACGTATAATAAGTGAAAGTTGCCGGCAGGGCCCTCGCGACCGTGAAAGCGCAGGGGCGCGCCGTTTCGGCGCATCCTTGACTTTTTTACCGAAACGAATTATGATATAGACAGAGGTCGCCTGTCATGCCGGAAGGGGAGGTAGAAAATGAAGAAACTGTTGATACTGGTTTGCATCGCGGCTCTGCTTTTGTCTCTCGTATCCTGCGCCGGTGCCGGTAGAGGCCCCTATATCGTGACGTTCGAGACGGACGGCGGCACGCAAACGGCGTCGCAGGAAGTGAAAAAAGGCGGTCACGTTCAAAAACCGCAAGATCCCGAGCGGGAGGGGTACACTTTTACCGGTTGGGCCTATCGGGGCGAG
>CAMZFG010000214.1 GCA_947306035.1 uncultured Clostridia bacterium
AGGCGCATGAAAAAGGCCTGCTCGGTAAAAATATCTTCGGTACCGACTTCTCCTTCGATATTTCGCTCCGCTTCGGCGCCGGCGCTTTCGTCTGCGGCGAAGAGACCTCGCTGATGACTTCCATCGAGGGCAAACGCGGCGAGCCGCGTCCCCGTCCTCCGTTCCCGGCGGTCAAGGGCCTGTTCGGTCAGCCCACCATCCTCAACAACGTCGAGACTTACGCCAACATCGCCCAGATCATTCTGAAGGGCGCTTCCTGGTTCGCTTCCATGGGCACCGAAAAGTCCAAGGGCACCAAAGTGTTCGCGCTCGGCGGCAAGATCACCAACACGGGTCTGGTCGAGATCCCGATGGGCACCACGCTGCGCACCATCATCGAGGATATCGGCGGCGGCATTCCGAACGGCAAAAAGTTCAAAGCCGCGCAGACCGGCGGTCCTTCCGGCGGCTGCATTCCCGCTTCTCTCATCGACACCCCCATCGACTATGACAACCTGATCGCCATCGGCTCCATGATGGGTTCCGGCGGTCTCATCGTCATGGACGAGGACACCTGCATGGTCGACATTGCCCGCTTCTTCCTCGACTTCACCGTCGACGAGTCCTGCGGCAAATGCACCCCCTGCCGCGTGGGTACCCGCCGCCTGCTCGAGATCCTTGACAAGATCATCTCCGGCAACGGCGAAATGGAAGACATTACCCGCCTCGAGGAGCTGGCCACCTACATCAAGTCCGCGTCGCTGTGCGGCCTCGGTCAAACGGCGCCGAACCCGGTGCTGTCCACCCTGCGCTACTTCCGTCACGAGTACGAGGCGCACATTCAGGATAAGAAGTGCCCGGCCGGCGTGTGCAAGAAACTGATCGCTTACAGGATCGTTGCCGACAAGTGCTTCGGCTGCGGCCAATGCGCCAAACAGTGCCCGGTCGAGGCCATCAGCAAGACCGACTACGTGGCGCCCGGCAAGAAACTGCCCGCCTACGCCATCGACCCCAAAAAGTGCGTCAAGTGCGGCGCCTGCATGGCCACCTGCAAGTTCAAGGCCATCGTCAAGGAATAAGAAAGGGGAGAGAAGTCAATGGAAAACATGGTCAATCTTAAAATCAACGGCATGCCCGTTTCCGTGCCCGCCGGCTCCACCGTGCTGGACGCCGCCAAACAGGCCGGCATCGAAATTCCCACCCTCTGCTACCTCAAAGAGATCAACGAGATCGGCGCCTGCCGCATCTGCCTGGTCGAGGTGCAGGAAATGCGCGGCCCCGCCCTCGGGCCGGCCCGCATGGTCACCGCCTGCGTCTACCCCGTCACCGAGGGTATGAGCGTGGTCACCAACTCGCCGAAGATCATCAAATCCCGCAAGATGAACCTGGAACTGCTGCTTTCCAACCACAACAAAGAGTGCCTGTCCTGCGTGCGTTCCACCACTTGCGAACTGCAAAAACTGTGCCAGGAATACGGCGTTGACGAGAACCACTTCAAGGGCGCCAAGACCGAATCCCGGCAGGATACCTCCTCTCCCTCCATCGTCCGCGACAACAGCAAGTGCATTCTGTGCCGCCGCTGTGTGGCCGCCTGCCGCAACGTGCAGGGCATCGGCGTGATCGGCGCCAACAACCGCGGCTTTGATACCGAGATCGGTACCGCCATGGATATGCCGCTTGCCGAGACCTCCTGCGTCAACTGCGGTCAATGCATCGTGGCTTGCCCCACCGGCGCTCTCCACGAGAGAGACGACACAGACAAGGTGTTCGAGGCGCTGGCCGACCCGACCAAAAAGGTGTATATCTGCACCGCGCCTTCCGTGCGCGCCCAGATCGGCGAATGCTTCGGCTACGAGCCCGGCACCGACACCGAGGGCAAAATGGTCGCCGCCATCCGTCGCCTCGGCTTTGACGGCGTGTTCGATATGAACGTCACCGCCGACCTGACCATCATCGAAGAAGCGACCGAGCTGATCGGCCGCGTGCAGAACGGCGGGCCTCTGCCGCTCATCACCTCCTGCTCGCCCGGCTGGATCAAGTACTGCGAGCACTATTTCCCGGAATTCACCGACAACCTCTCCACCTGCAAGTCGCCCCAGCAAATGTTCGGCGCCGTGATGAAGACCTACTACGCGCAGCGCGAGGGCATCGATCCCAAGGATATCTTCTTCGTCTCCGCCATTCCTTGCACCGCCAAAAAGTTTGAGGTGGGCCGTCCCAACCAGAGCGCCGCTGGCGTTCCCGACGTGGACGTTGCCATCACCACCCGTGAACTCGGCCGCATGATCGAGCGCGCCGGCATCAACTTCCGCGGCCTGGCCGACGAAAAGTTTGATACGCCGTTCTCCCGCGGTTCCGGCGCGGGCGCCATCTTCGGCGCGACCGGCGGCGTGATGGAAGCGGCTCTCCGCTATGCCGCCGAGATCATCCTCGGTAAAAAACTCGAGCAAGTCGACTTTCCCGAAGTGCGCGGCGTCGAGGGCGTCAAGCTGGCTTCCTACAAACTCGGTGATCTCACCGTCAACGTGGGCGTCGCTTCCGGCACCAAGAATGCCCGCGAACTGCTGAACAAAGTCCGCTCCGGCGAACTCGATTTGCAGTTCATCGAGATCATGGCCTGCCCCGGCGGCTGCGTCAACGGCGGCGGTCAGCCCTACGTCCGCGAGGCGTTCCTCCCGAACGAGGATCC
>CAMZFG010000215.1 GCA_947306035.1 uncultured Clostridia bacterium
GCGTCGGAGGAGAGGAAAAGGTCGAGCAGGGCGCGGGCCTCCGCCTCGCTGACGGGCCCGCCCTTTGCGTTCAACTCGGTCACGAGCCCCGCGGGGTCGGTCACCTTGAGATTGACGCGCACGCCGGCGGCGGTTTTGACAACGTGCTGTGTCACGCCGGCCGCCGTGAGCGGCTCGCGGATGGTTCGACAGGGCTCGCCGCCTTCAAAAGAGTAGTAGCGCACGTCCGCGGCGCCGAGTGCCCGCAGCGCCAGCGCCACGTTGGCGCCTTTGCCGCCCGGATATTCGCCCGCGACGGCAACGCGGTTGATGCCGCCGACCGAGAGCGGCGCGGGCAGGGAGAGCACGCGGTCGACGCCGGGATTGGCGCACAGCACCGCGAACGTCGGTTGCTTTTTCATGCCGTCAGATGTCCAGGTTTTCGGCGAACCTGGCGTTTTGCTCGATAAACACGCGCCGGGGGTCGACCTCGTCGCCCATCAGGGTGGAGAACACCTGATCGCAGGCGATCGCGTCCTCCATGGTGACGCGCAGGATGATGCGGCGCTCGGGGTCCATGGTGGTCTCCCAGAGTTGGTCGGGGTCCATTTCGCCGAGACCTTTGTAGCGGTCGGCCTCTATGTTCTTGCCGCCGCCGAGTTCCTCGATGATGGCGTCGCGCTCCGCGTCGGAATAGGCGTAGCGCTCGTCGCCTTGTTTGGCGCCCCGTTTATAGACTTTATAGAGCGGTGGCTTGGCAAGATAAACGTGCCCGTCCTCGATCAGTTGTTTCATGTGCCGGAAGAAGAAGGTGAGCAGCAGGATCTGAATGTGCGCGCCGTCCACGTCGGCATCGGCCATCAGAATGATCTTGCCGTAGCGCAGTTTGGCGGGGTCGAACTCCTCGCCGATGCCGCAGCCGAGCGCCTGGATGATGGGAATGACCGACACGTTGGCGTAGACCTTGTCCAGCCGGCTCTTTTCGACGTTGAGGATCTTGCCGCGCAGGGGCAGGATGGCCTGAAAACGGGGGTCGCGCCCCAGTTTGGCGGAGCCGCCGGCGGAATCGCCCTCGACCAGGTACAGTTCGGTGACGTCGGTGCGGTGCTCGGTGCAGTCGGAGAGTTTGCCGGGCAGCGCCATGCTCTCAAGCCCGTTCTTGCGGCGCGTCAGTTCTCTCGCTTTGCGCGCGGCCTCGCGGGCGCGGTTGGCCGTCAGCGCCTTGTCGACGATGGCGCGGCCGACCACGGGGTTTTCCTCTAAATATTCGGCCAGTTTTTCGGTGACCAGTTTTTCGACGAACGGACGGATGGTGCTGTTGCCGAGTTTGGTTTTGGTCTGGCCCTCGAACTGCGCCTCTTTGAGTTTGACCGACACCACGGCGGTCAGGCCCTCGCGCACGTCGTCGCCAGACAGGTTCTTTTCGTCGGCCTTCATCTGGCCGTACTTGCGGGCGTAGTCGTTGATGACGCGGGTCATGGCGTTTTTGAAGCCGACCTCGTGCATGCCGCCCTCGACGGTATTGATATCGTTGGCGAAGGTCAGGAGACTTTCGTTATAGGTGTCGGTATATTGCAGGGCCACCTCGGCGATGGTGCGGGCGGGCGCGCCCCCGATCTCTTCGGTCTTTTCGGCGCGCATATAGATGACTTCGGGGTGAATGACCTGGCAATGCTTCTGCTCGTTGATATAACTGACGAAAGAGCGAATGCCGCCCTCGTATTCCAGTTTTTCGCCCACCACGTTGTTCTCGTCGCGGCGGTCGGTCAGGGAAATGTAGACGCCCGCGTTAAGGAACGCCTGTTCGCGCAGACGTTTGAGAAGCGTTTCATAATCGAAATACACCTCGTCGAAGATGGTGGCGTCCGGTTTGAAACGCACGTAAAGACCGTGACCGTCGGTCGGGCCTTCGTCGGCAAAAGGACGGGCCACGGCGCCCCGTTCAAAGCGTTCGGTATATTTGCGGCCGAGATAATGGCTCTCGATCTCGATCCACTCCGAAAGGGCGTTGACCACCGAGGAGCCCACGCCGTGCAGACCGCCGGAAAACTCGTAGCCGTTGCCGTCGAATTTGCCGCCCGCGTGCAGCACGGTGAAAATGACTTCCAGCGTCGGAATGCCCATTTTGGGGTGGATGCCGCCGGGAATGCCCTGGCCGTCGTCCTGCACCGAAACGGAACCGTCCGGCAGCAGCACCACGTCGATGTGTTTGCAGCGACCGGCCAGCGCCTCGTCGATGGAGTTATCCACGATCTCGTAGACGAGATGATGCAGGCCGCGCAGAGAGGTGGAGCCGATATACATGCCGGGGCGGCGGCGCACGGCCTCAAGCCCCTCGAGCACCTGTATCTGACTGTCGTCGTAGACCTGCTTCAATTCTTCGTTGTTTGCCATGTCTGAACCTTCCTTTGAATAATGTCAAATCTTGTTATCATCTGTGCCCGTCACCCGGTCGAGCCGGCCGAGCAGCGCCACGCTGGACAGCTGCGAAAAGCAGACCGCGCAGCTTTTTTTGTTTTGATACAGCACGAACGATTTGGGCACTTCGCTGCCGGCGGCCGTCACTTCTCCCCGCTTTTCCCGTTCTTTGAGAAAGCGGCGGGTCACGGCGGAGACGGTGGCGGTGTCCGCGTCGAAAATGCCGATGATATTCTTTTGTCGAATGTTTTTGCTGTTGCCGATGTGTA
>CAMZFG010000216.1 GCA_947306035.1 uncultured Clostridia bacterium
CGCCGCCGTCCGTTTGCCACACGCGCACGGCGCCGAAAGTCATGCTTTTGATCGTCTCAAAGTCCGCTTTCATCTGTCTTTCCTTTCTTATGTACGAGCGATCTATCAAAAATTTCGAATACCTTTCCCCGACTTACGCATCGAAAGGCGTATGTTCAACGCGCGGCGTGCCGACGCTTTTTGATCTCCGCCGCCACGTAGAACACGGCAAAGACGATGCCGAGCCCCGTGGCGATGGCCAAAGCGATCTGCCCCGTGGTATAACCGTAGGCCCTG
The DNA here is from genome assembly GCA_947306035.1 of uncultured Clostridia bacterium. Lineage (GTDB taxonomy): Bacteria > Bacillota > Clostridia > Oscillospirales > CAG-272 > Firm-07. Next base: position 277 of record CAMZFG010000216.1, read on the forward strand.
GCCGCCTCGTTGTCACGGCGTATCAGAGAAAGCATGGCGGAATAGAGCAGCGACCCCGGCACCATGGGAATGATGGCCGGCAGCAAAAACAGCGGCACCGGCACTTTCATCCATCGGGCGCCGCCCTCGGCCATCAGGGCTACCGCGGCGGCGGAGACCGTGGTGGCGGCAAAAATACCGAGCCCCGCGGCCGTCAGGGCGAGATACGCGCTCCAGCCCAAAAGGCCCATCAGGGCACCGATCACGGCACAGCGCAGCCGCACGCCGTACAAAAGAGCAAATCCGAAGGAAGCCGCGAAGGTGGCGATCAGAATAACGACAGTCTGCATATCACACACCTCCCAACAGCAGCGCCGACAGCATGCAGCCGGCGGCCAGCCCCACGGCCCACAGCACGCTCTCGATCAGGCGCAGAACGCCGGAGAGCGTGTCGCCCGTCAGCATATCCCGCAGCGCGGTGGTCAAACCCATGCCGGGTATCAGCAGCATGATATCGCCCATCAGCACCCTGTCCACGTGCAAAACGGGAATAAAACGCAGCGCGCCGTACCCGATGCAGCCGATGACGAACGAAACGGCCAGGTTGAATACCAGATTGTTGGGGCAGAACGGGCGCACTTTTTTCAAAAAGAAACAGATCAGCAGCGCCAGCAAAGCGGCTGCCAGCGCGTCAAATCCGCTGCCGCCGAAAAACACGCTGAAAGAGGCGGCGCCGATGACGCTGCCCGTATAAAAAGCCCACGGCGCCACCTCGACCCGCGCGGCTTCCTTCAGGGCGACGGCCAGTTCCCCGTCGCTCATGGGCGCGGCGCAGTAGCGGCGCGAAAGAGCGTTCAGGCGTTCCAGCCGCGCCAGATTGGTGTTGCCGGTATAGCGCAAGCGCCGCGTTTCGGTGTATTCACGCCCGTCCGGAAAGACCAGCGTGATGACGACCATCGAAATGATAACGAACACGCTGACCTCGTCGGCGCCGGCGGAACGACCCATGCGGGTCAACGTGTTTTCGACCCGGTCGATCTCCGCGCCGCAGGAAAGCATGGCTTCGCCCATATCCAGCAGCAAATGCAGCAGTTCCTCGCCGTTTTCGGCGTTGCGTGCCACGCCCGTCACTTCCTTTCAACGTCGCTTTTCATAGGGATTTCTCATACCGTTATGCGCCGTATCGCTCACGCAGCAGATAGCGCATCAATTTGACGGCAAAGGCTGCCGTTTCCACCTGAAAATCACGGCCGAAATGCACCAAGCGCAGTTCCATGTTGTAAATGCCGTTGTAGCCGATCTCGTCGAGCGCGTCGAAGATATCGTTCCAGTCGATGGTGCCCGTCATGGGCAATTTATGCTGATCGGTAAAGGTGTCGTTGTCGTTGAGGTGCAGCACCGTCACCTCTTTGCCGAGGCGCCGGATGACGTCGCCCGGTTTGGGGTTGCCGTAGCGCATGGCCTTGTTGCTGTGGCCCGTATCCACGCAGGCGGTAAAATGATCGCGCAGGGCGTCCACCGCTTTGACAGCGGCGTAGGCCTTTTCAAACTCGTCGATGTTGCCGAAAAAGTCGCAGGCGTTGAATTTGACCGCGTCGCCGAACGTCTCCGTGGCGATCTTGACGCCGGCCGCCGCCGCGTGCGGCACGATGCGCGAGAACATATCAAAACTCATCTTGTGCATCAGCGCGGGGTCGGGGTTGGCGCCGAAGAAAATGGATGTGGCGTTGTGCACCACGCACACGGGCGCGCCGAGCGCCGCCGTGGCAATGCAGTCGAGCCGGGTGTTTTCGACCAGCGCGTCGTCCTCTTCCTTGATGTTGCGAAAGCCGGGCAGTTTGCCGTGCGTCTGCCCGATGATGATCCCCAGCGAATCCGCGTAGCGTTTGATATCCTCGTAGTATTGCCGTACCGCCGCGTCACCCTGTGCGTACACGCAGTCCTTGTTGCGATAATCGTTGGTACCGTATTCCAGCGAAAAATCCACCGCGTCGGCGCCGCACTCCCGCGCCAGTTCCAGCGCGCGCCTGTCGCCGTAGGTCTCCTGCAAACTGAAAAGCGAAAAACTGACCAATCGTTTCATTCGTGTTTCCTCCCGTGGCGGCGTGCCGCCTTTTTCTGCTTTCAATATAACACCAAACGACCGCCGTGTCAACGGGTTTGCATATAAAAAAGCCCCCGTTCGGGGGCTTTTTTAATATCACGGCAAAGCTGACCACGCTTCGCGCGTCAGGCAGTTGGCGTGCCCTTTTCGCACCTCGCCCATCTGCGGCACGGGCACGTTCTCGCTCGTTCTGACGTAGTGAAAGCCGAGTTTTTCCTGCACGCGCCGCGAACGCTCGTTGCCGTCGTAGTACCCGCACCACACGCGCGAAAGGCCGAGATCGAGAAAGGCGTGA
>CAMZFG010000217.1 GCA_947306035.1 uncultured Clostridia bacterium
TCGGCTCGGCCAAGGCCATTTTCATCAACTACGAAACGGCCAAAAAGTACGGCGGATCGTTCAATCTGCGCTACGACGACACCAACCCCGCCAAAGAGGACAACGAGTACGTCGAGGCCATCTACGAAGATCTGCTCTGGCTCGGCGCGGTGCCGGACGGGGGCGTGTTCTACGGCTCGGACTACTTTGAAAAATGCTACGAGTTCGCCGAAAAACTCATTATGGACGGCAAGGCCTACGTCTGCGATCTTTCGGCAGAGGAGATGCGGGAATACCGCGGCAACGACGCGGGCAAACCGAGCAGGCCCTCGCCCTATCGCGACCGTTCCGTAGCGGAGAACCTCGACCTGTTCCGGCGTATGCGGGCGGGCGAATTCCCAGACGGGTCGCACACCCTGCGCGCCAAGATCGACCTCTGCAGCCCCAACATGAACATGCGCGACCCCGCCATTTACCGCATCGTGCATACGGCGCATCACCGCCAGGGCAGCAAGTGGTGCATCTACCCGCTCTACGACTACGCGCACCCCATTCAGGACGCGCTCGAAGGCATCACGCATTCGCTTTGCTCGCTGGAATTTGAAAACCACAGGCCCCTGTACGAGTGGGTGGTGGACAACATCGGTTTTGACCCCAAGCCGAAACAGCGTGAGTTCGCGCGGCTGAACATCACCAACACGGTCATGTCCAAGCGCTATCTGCGCGGTCTGGTGGAAGCCGGCACCGTGGACGGTTGGGACGACCCCCGCCTGCCCACGCTGTGCGCGCTGCGCCGCCGCGGCTATACCCCCGCTTCCATTTTCCGCTTCGTGCGCGAGGCGGGCATCTCCAAATCGGACAGTCTTGTCGATATCGGCATGCTGGAGCATTGCATCCGCGACGAACTCAACGAGACGGCTCCCCGCCGCATCGCGGTGGCGCGGCCGCTGACGGTCGAGATCACCAACTATCCCGCCGACAAAGAGGAGACGTTTGAGCTGCCCAATCACCCGCAAAAGCCGGAAAACGGCACCCGTTCCCTGCCCTTTACCCGTGAGCTCTATATCGATCAGAACGACTTTGCCGAGGTGCCGCCCCCGAAGTTCTTCCGCCTGAAACCGGGCGGAGAGGTGCGGCTGATGGGCGCGTATATCATCCGGTGCAACGAGGTGGTCAAAAACCCCGACGGCAGCATACAAAAACTGCTTTGCACCGCCGACCTGGAAACGCGCAACGGCAACCCCGCCGACGGGCGCAAGATCAAGGGCACCGTGCATTGGCTGTCGGCCAAATACGCCGCGGACGTCACGCTGCACCTGTACGACAACCTGCTGACCATCGAGAACCCCGCCTCGCTGCCCGAGGGACAGACCTACAACGACTATCTCAACCCCGATTCGCTGACGGTCGTGGAACACGCCAAGATCGAGCCGTCGCTCGCCGAGGCGAAACCGGGCGACAAGTTCCAGTTCGTGCGTGACGGCTATTACTGCAAGGACACCAAATACGAAAACACTTTCAACCGCGTGGTCGGTCTGAAAGACAGTTTTGTCAAAAAAGAGGGCTGACGGGTATGGATACGATCAAGTTTTCACACGAAAAAAAGCCCCTGATGGTGGCGCACCGCGGCTGTTCTTATCTGGAACGCGAGAACACCGCCGCCGCCTTCGTGGCGGCGGGCAACCGCTCCTATTTCGGCATTGAGACCGACGTGCATCGCACCGCCGACGGGCGCTACATCTGCATTCACGACGACCGCACGGGGCGCGTGGCGGGCGACGACCTGCCCGTGGAACAGACGGACTTCGACACGCTGCGCGCGCTGACGCTGCTTAACAGGCCGGGCAATCAAAAGGACCGCGCCGACCTGATGCTGCCCTCGCTTTCGGAGTATATCGGCATTTGTGAAAAGTACGAAAAGACGGCGGTGCTGGAACTGAAAAATCCCATGGACGAGGCGACCGTGGTCGGCATTTGCCGCGAGATCGAGGCCGCCGGCAATATGGCGCACGTCATCTTTATCTCGTTCTGCTACGAGAACCTGCTGCATCTGCGGCGGCACTACCCGCGGCAGGCGGCGCAGTTTTTGGTGGGACGCAACTGGCCCGACGACCTGCTGGAGCGCCTGACGCGCGACAGGATCGACCTCGACGCAGATCACCGCGCCGTCACGCGCGAGCGCGTGGCCGCCTGTCACAAGGCCGGCGTCAAGGTCAACGTGTGGACGGTGGACGACCCCGCCGTCGCGGCCGACATGGCCGACTACGGGGTGGATTTCATCACCTCGAATTGTCTGGAATAAGCAAAGAAAAAAGCCCCCGTTCGGGGGCTTTTTCATTTTATTTTTCTTTCATGATGTCCTTGAAGGCGGACAACGCTCCCGCGAGCAGGGCGGCGGCGCGCAGCGGCGCGAGCGGCGCGTGCGTCAGTCCCGTCACCGCGTCGGGCAGGTCCGCTTTTTCCGGCTCGACCGTCACCGTCATGCGCGGCGGCAGGCAGTCCTCTTCCGGCACGCCGGGCACGGGCGGCGTCAGCGCGGCGGGCAGCAGTTCACCGTCCGGCCAAGGCGCCTCGACGGGCGCGTAGCATTTGGGCACGTCCGGCGTCATATCCGGGTCGCCGCCGCAGTAACCGCCGAAGGTGACGCGATACA
>CAMZFG010000218.1 GCA_947306035.1 uncultured Clostridia bacterium
TGCCCATGACGCTGTATAAACTCAACATCACCTACATTGCCATCGCCATCGGCGCCTGCCTTTGCTACATCTACTACAACGACCTGGTGCAACAGGATATTCAGGCGGAACTGGTCGCCAATCAGCAAAAGATCTCCCGCATGCAGAGCCACATCATATCGGGGCTGTCGAACCTGATCGAGAACCGCGACGTGGAAACGGGCGAGCACGTCTCCCGCACCGGCGCCTACGTCAAAACGCTGACCGAGTACGCCATCAAGGACGGCGTGTATCCGGATCTGCTGAACGCGCATTTCGTCAATATGATCAGCACGCTGGCGCCGATGCACGACATCGGCAAAGTGGTGGTCTCCGACCGCATTCTCAAAAAGCCCGGCCGCCTGACCCCCGTCGAGTTTGAAGAAATGAAAAAGCACGCCGCCGCGGGCGGCACCGTGGTGCGCGAGGTGCTCGGCGGCGTGGCCGACGAGGAATACATCTCCTTTGCCGCGGACATCGCCGTTTACCACCACGAACGGTGGGACGGCACGGGTTACCCCTATCGCCTCGCGGGCGAGGAGATACCGCTCTCGGCCCGCATCATGGCCATTGCCGACGTGTTCGACGCGTTGATCTCGGAGCGGTGCTACAAAGCCCCCGTGCCGCGCGAGACCGCCTTTGACATCATCAAAGAGGAAGCGGGCACGCACTTTGACCCGAACCTGGTCGAGGTGTTCTTGCGTCACAAAGACGAGTTCAACTGATACCCCCATCCCGTCAAAAGGAGTGAATTGCTTTGATACGCGACTTTTTGCTTGACAACTACGCCATGTTCTACGAGTGGATCGGTCTGCTCGTCATGCTCGGCGTCAGCGTGCATATCCCCCGCAAAATGAAACAGCAAACGCGCATCGTGGTCGGTTTGCTGTTTGCCGAAACGCTGTTTTTCTATCTGGAACGATGGACGCAGACGTTTGAAACGCTCAACCTGCTGCGTCCCCTTTTGACCGCCACCGTTTACACGCTCTATCCCGTCATCATGTGGCTGTGCATGCAGATCACGTCCACCGGCCGTTTTTTCGGCAGGCGCATGTGGCTTTTGCTGATACCGGAGTTTATCAGCATCCCGCTCTTTTACACCTCGCAGTGGACGCACCTTGTCGCCTGGTTCACCGAGGAAAACGGGTATAATGGCGGCCCGCTCAGCTATTGGCCCTATATTCTGTTCGCCTTTTACGCCGTCTGCTTTGCCGTGAACAACATGCTCTATTTCAGGCACTATGCCAGAAAGAGCCGCCTGATCGCGGCCTACATCATCATCGGCCCGCTGGTGGGCGTGCTGCTCTATCTGATCTGGGGCGTGGGGCGCGATTACAGTGTCTTCTTTACCTCGGCTATCGTGCTGTATTTCATTTATATCTACATCCACACGGCCCGCATCGACACGCTCACAAAGCTCCTCAACCGGCAGAGTTACTACCGCGATATCGAGACCGCCAAAAATATTTCGGGCGTCGTATCGATCGATATGAACGACCTCAAGGTCATCAACGACACCGAGGGGCACGCGGCGGGCGACACGGCGCTGACCACGGTGGCGGCCGTCATGCGCGACAACTGCGGCCGCGGCGGCACCGTTTACCGCGTGGGCGGCGACGAGTTCATGATCTTTTATACGGCCACGGGAGAGGCGGATATCGCCTCCGCCATCGCGGCCATGCGCCGCGAAATGGCCAAAACGCCCTACGTCTGCGCGTTCGGCTACGCCATGCGGCGCTCCGGCATGGCGCTGATGGATGCCATCCGCGTTTCCGACGCGCGCATGTACGAGGACAAGGCGTTGCTGAAAAAAGAAAAAGCCAACGGGGCACAAAAAACGCCTGCGGACACATAAACCACCGAAAAAGGAGAAACATTATGTCCGATTTCTTTATCTACTACCTGTTTTCCAATCTGGTGTGCCTGGCCATATTCGGCCTGTTCCTGTACCATGACTGGCGGGGCGTGGACAGGCAGGAAAAGCAGATCAAGTTCGATCACGCGCTGATCGCCTTTATGCTTTACTTTATCTCCGACTCGTTCTGGGCGGCGGTCACGGAAGGGCTGCTGCCTGCCAACCGCCTTGTGCTGTCGGTCATCAATATGGCCAACTTCGTCATCATGGCGGCCATGACCTACATGTGGCTGCGCTACGTCATGGCGGCGGAGCAGGTCGCGCACCGCGAGCAACGGGCTAACAAGATCGCCGTTCTTTTCCCGCTGCTCGGCTCCACCGTGGCGCTGTTCGTGCTGTTCATCGCCGCGCCGGCGCTGTTGTTCGATCTGACGTCCGAAAAGCACGAAACGCAGCTCATCTATAACCTGTTTCTGCTCATCGTGCCGAGCATTTATATCGCGGCGGTCAACGTTTACACCATGCGGCGCGCCAAAAAAGAGCCCAGCCCCTTTGAGAAAAAGCGGCACGTTTACCTGGGCCTTTTCCCGCTGCTCGTGGTGGCGGGCGGCGTGGTGCAACTGATGTGGCTGCCGCAGGTGCCCATTTTCTGCTTCTGCTGCGCCATCCTCATGCTGACGCTCTACCTGCAATCCATGCAGACGCAGATCTCGCTGGACCCGCTGACCAAACTCAACAACCGCGTGCAG
>CAMZFG010000219.1 GCA_947306035.1 uncultured Clostridia bacterium
TCCTCCTTAGCTCATGTCGGATGATGACCGCTGCGCGTTCATCGGACTTCGCTAAGTCGGAATGTTCACTCCGTTCACAATCCTCCTTAGCTCAGTCGGTAGAGCACCTGACTGTTAATCAGGGTGTCACTGGTTCAAGTCCAGTAGGGGGAGCCAAAAAAAGCACTTGCGCCGCAAGTGCTTTTTTCAATTTGTTTTCATAATTATTTTTATTTTCATACGACCAAAGGAGGTAAAACAATCGTGGAAGCATTCATCAACAACGGTTTGCCCTACATCACGCTGGCGGGCGCCGTCATCGGCCTGTTGTTCGCGCTGCTCATGGCGCGCAGGATCCTCGGTTTTGACGAGGGCAACGAGACTATGCGGCACATCTCCGCCTCCATCCGGCAGGGCGCAAACGCCTACTTAAAGCGTCAATACAAGGTGGTCGCGGTGTTCTTTGCCTGCATGTTCGCCGTGCTGTGCGTCATGGCCGCGCTCGGTTTTCTCACCTGGTACGTGCCCTTTGCCTTCATCACGGGCGGCTTTTTCTCGGCGCTCTCCGGCTTTGTCGGTATGAAGATCGCCACCGCCGCCAACGCCCGCACCGCCAACGCCTGCATCGGCGGCCTGAACAAGGGCCTGCGCGTGGCGTTTTCGGCCGGTTCGGTCATGGGCTTCACCGTGGTGGGCCTCGGCCTGTTTGACATTTCGCTGTGGTTCATCCTGCTGAAATTCGTGTTCAAACTGGAGCCCTCGGCCATCACCGGCGCCATGCTGACTTTCGGCATGGGCGCTTCGTCCATGGCGCTGTTTGCCCGTGTGGGCGGCGGCATCTTCACCAAAGCAGCCGACGTGGGCGCCGACCTCGTTGGTAAAGTCGAAGTCGGCATTCCCGAAGACGACCACCGCAATCCCGCCGTCATCGCCGACAACGTGGGCGATAACGTGGGCGACGTGGCCGGCATGGGCGCCGACCTGTACGAATCCTACGTCAGTTCCGTCATTTCCGCCTCGGCTCTCGGCGTTTCCGCCTTTGCGGGCGACATCAAAGCCATGGCGCTGCCCATGGTCATGGCGGCGCTCGGCATTCTCGCCTCCATCATCGGCACGTTCCTCGTGCGCACGGGGGAGAACACCGAGCAGAAAAATCTGTTAAAGGCCCTGCGCCGCGGCACTTACACCAGCGCCGTGCTCATCGCGCTGCTGGCCTTCCCGCTGACCTGGTTCATTCTGGGCAAAGAGAACTGGACGTTCTACGTCGCCATTCTGGCGGGCCTTGTCGCCGGCGTTGCCATCGGCGCGGCGACCGAGTTCTTCACCTCCGATACCTATCGTCCCACCAAAAAACTGGCCGGCAGCAGTAAGACCGGCTCCGCCACCATCATCATCGGCGGCGTCAGTCTCGGTATGCTCTCTACGGCCGTGCCTATCATCATCGTCGGCGCCTGCATTCTGGTCGCCTATCTGGTCAGCGGCGGCGCGGGCGCGCCTGCCCGCGGCCTTTACGGCATCGCGTTAGCCGCCGTCGGTATGCTCTCCACGCTCGGCATCACGCTGGCGACGGACGCTTACGGCCCCGTGGCCGACAACGCGGGCGGCATTGCCGAAATGGCGGGTCTTGACCCCGAAGTGCGCAAACGCACCGACGCATTGGACTCCCTCGGCAACACCACCGCCGCGACGGGCAAGGGCTTTGCCATCGGTTCCGCGGCGCTGACGGCCCTCGCGCTGATCGCTTCCTATATCGATAAGATCAAAGCCGTGGCCGGTGCCGAGCCCGTTGACCTTACCTTTAACCTGATGAACCCCATGGTGCTGGTCGGCCTGTTCATCGGCGCCTGCCTGCCGTTCGTGTTTGCCGCCTTTACCATGGAATCCGTCGGCAAAGCCGCGCAGTCCGTGGTGGTGGAAGTCCGCCGCCAGTTCCGCGAGATCAAGGGGCTGATGACCGGCGAGGCGCAGCCCGATTACGCCACCTGCGTCGACCTTTGCACCAGATCCAGTCTGCGCGAAATGGTGCTGCCGACGCTCGTCGCCGTGGTGACCCCCATCGCGGTGGGTCTGCTGCTCGGTTATCAGGGCGTGGTCGGCATGCTGGCCGGCGCCACCGCTACAGGCTTTTTGATGGCTATTTACATGTCCAACGCCGGCGGCGCCTGGGATAACGCCAAAAAGTACATCGAGAGCGGCGCCATCGGCGGCAAGGGCAGTGAAGAGCACAAGGCCGCCGTCGTCGGCGACACCGTGGGCGACCCCTTCAAAGATACGTCGGGCCCCGCCATCAACATTCTCATCAAACTGCTCTCCATGGTCTCCATCGTGTTTGCCGCGGTGGTGTTCAAATTCCACCTGTTCGGTTAAAAAAACAAAACGGGGCGGCCGCACGGCCGCCCTTTTTATTGCGGCGTAATATTGACAACTCTACATAAAAATGTTACAATGTTGCTATCATGATAATCGCCCATCGAAAGAAAGGGGAGATCCTGTTGAGACTGTTTTGTAAAACCACTCTGACGCTGTTGCTTGTATTAGCTTTGTTATGTCCGCTGCTGGCGAGCTGCGCCGATCAGGTTTCCGATAACCGATACACGGTGACCTTTGATGCGCAAGGCGGCACCGCCGTTGAGTCGCAGCAAG
>CAMZFG010000220.1 GCA_947306035.1 uncultured Clostridia bacterium
CTAAACCGATGAGAAAGCGGAGTAGCAGTCGGTGCGCTTCTTCAAGAGAGCCGCGGGCGGTGCGATCGCGGCAGGGCGTGGCTGTGAATGGGCTTTCGAGGGCGGACCGAACACCGCAGTTCCCGGTCAGTAGGCTCCGACGGGGCGCGTTCCCGTTATCCAAAACGCCGCATATATGGGGTATGCGTCAAGAGCGGAGGCATCGTCCTTCAATCCGGGTGGCACCACGGAGCAATTCGTCCCGGCTATCGAGAGATAGTCAGGGCTTTTTTGTTTCTTCCCTTCCCGACCCCGCAAATTTTCAGCCGAAACAGGCACAAAAGGAGAGTTGGTCATGGAAAAAGAAAAGATCCCGTACAAGATCTATCTGGAAGAAAGCGAAATGCCCACCGCGTGGTACAACGTGCGGGCGGACATGAAAAAGAAACCCGCCCCGCTGCTGAACCCCGGCACGGGCAAGCCCCTGACGGCGGCGGAACTGTCGCACGTCTTTTGCGACGAGTTGGTGGCGCAGGAACTGAACGACACCGACCGTTACATTCCCATTCCGCAGGAGATCCGCGATTTTTACAAAATGTATCGCCCCTCGCCTCTGGTGCGCGCCTACTGCCTCGAGCAGAAAATGGGCACGCCCGCCAAGATCTATTACAAATTCGAGGGCAACAACACCAGCGGCAGCCATAAACTCAATTCCGCCATCGCCCAGGCCTACTACGCCAAAAAGCAGGGCCTCGTCGGCGTGACGACCGAAACGGGCGCGGGCCAGTGGGGCACCGCTCTCTCCATGGCGTGCTCCTATTTCGGGCTTGACTGCAAGGTCTACATGGTCAAGGTCTCTTACGAGCAAAAGCCGTTCCGCCGCGAGGTCATGCGCACCTACGGCGCCTCGGTCACGCCCTCTCCTTCCATGGAGACGGAAGTCGGGCGGCGCATCAACAAAGAATTCCCCGGCACGAACGGCAGTCTCGGCTGCGCCATCTCCGAGGCGGTGGAAGCCGCCACGACGCGCGAGGGCTATCGCTACGTGCTCGGCAGCGTGCTGTCGCAGGTGCTGCTGCACCAGTCCGTCATCGGCCTTGAGACCAAGGCCGCGCTCGACAAATACGGCATCAAGCCCGACGTCATCATCGGCTGCGCCGGCGGCGGCTCCAACCTCGGCGGTCTCATTTCCCCCTTCATGGGTGAAAAACTGCGCGGAGAAGCGGACTATCGCTTCGTCGCCGTGGAGCCCGCCAGCTGCCCGAGTCTGACCCGCGGCCGTTACGTCTACGACTTCTGCGACACGGGCAAGGTCTGCCCCTTGGCCAAAATGTACACGCTCGGCAGCGGCTTTATGCCCTCGCCCAACCACGCGGGCGGTCTGCGCTATCACGGCATGAGTTCCATTCTCTCCGAGTTGTACGACGAGGGGCTGATGGAAGCCGTCAGCGTGGGGCAGACCGACGTGTTTGCCGCCGCCGAGTATTTTGCCCGCGTTGAGGGTATCCTGCCCGCGCCGGAGAGCGCCCACGCCATCAAGGTCGCCATGGACGAAGCCGAAAAATGCCGCCTGACGGGTGAAGAAAAGACCATTGTGTTCGGTCTGACCGGCACCGGCTACTTCGATATGGTGGCTTACCAGAAGTTCCACGACGGGCAGATGACCGATTACGTGCCCACCGACGAGGAGATCGCCAAAAGTCTTGCCTCGGCGCCGCAGATCTGACCTTTTGCCCCCTCTCCGGCCGTTTGGCCGGAGAGGGTCTTGAAAATCTTTTCGGCACGCTTGACAAAGTTCTGGCACGCGTGTATAATGAAACTATCAAAGAAAAGGAGAACTTCGTGATGTCGAACCGTTACTGCTATTATGATCTGACGAGCGCGATGGATGCACGGAGTTTTGCCGACCGGTAAAATACAGCCGATATCCACCGCTACGTTTCGTTGCAAACAGGTAGCGGTGTTTTATTTTGAGGAGCGAATTATGAAAGATCTGCAAACGCTGCGGCAGGAGATCGACGCCGTCGACCGCGATATGGCCGCGCTGTTCACCGCCCGTATGCAGGCGGTAAAAGAAGTGGCCGCCTACAAGCGGGCGCACGGCCTGCCCGTTTCGGACGCGGCGCGCGAGGCCGCCGTCATCGAACGCGGCGCGGCGAATGTCCCCGCCGAACTGCGCCCCTACTATATTTCGCTGCTGCGCTGCGTATTGGACGTTTCAAAGCAGTACCAGCGGCGGCTGGACGCCGACGGCGAAGGAGAGGAAGCATGAACGCGCTGCACGTACATCTCGGCGCGGGCTACGACGTCACCGTCGGGCGCGGGGCGCTGGCGAGAGCGGGTCAACTGTTCGACCTTGACCGGCGCGTGCTGATCGTGACCGACGACGGCGTGCCGGAGCGGTACGCGTCTGCCGTGGCGGCGGCCTGCCGGGAGCCGCACGTCGTCGTCGTATCCGCGGGCGAGGCCAACAAAACCATACCCGTCTGGCAGCATTTGCTCTCTGCGATGCTGGAAAAGCGCTTTGACCGTCACGACTGCGTGGTGGCCGTGGGCGGCGGCATGGTCGGAGATCTCGCCGGCTTTGCGGCGGCCTCCTATATGCGCGGCGTCGATTTTTACAACGTGCCCA
>CAMZFG010000221.1 GCA_947306035.1 uncultured Clostridia bacterium
AAGATCGTGCTGCGCCGCACCCTGAAAAAACTGCCCGACGTGCTGACCGAGGCGGAGTGGGCCGAGGTGAAAAAAGAACATTACGTGCACGAACTCGGCTACGTCTCCAACCTTTCGCCCGACTACGAAAAGACCATTGCCGTGGGCTTGCTTGAACGCAGAAAGACGGCAAACGGGGCGCAAAAGCGCGTGATCGACGCCTTGCTCGGCCTTGTCGACCGCTATCGCGAGGCCGCCGAAAAAGAGGGCAGAGCCGACGTGGCAAAGGTGCTGGCGCGGGTGCCCCGTTACGGCGCGCGCGATTTCCGCGAGGCGCTGCAATTCTTCCGCATCCTGCACTTTGCCCTGTGGCTGGAAGGCGACTACCACAACACGGTGGGGCGCTTTGACCAGTATATGTACCCCTATTTCAAGCGCGATATGGACGCGGGCGTCTACACCAAAGAGACGGCGCTCGACCTGCTGGAAGATTTTTTCCTTTCCTTCAACAAGGACAGCGACCTGTACGTCGGCGTGCAGCAGGGCGACAACGGCCAGAGCATGGTGCTCGGCGGCCGCCTGCCGGACGGCGGCGAGGGCTTTAACGAACTTTCCGAACTGTGCCTGCTCGCCTCGCGCGACCTGAAACTGATCGACCCCAAGATCAACCTGCGCGTCAGCAAAAAAACGCCCCTTTCCCTTTACGAAAAGGGCACCGAGCTGACCAAGGTGGGGCTCGGTTTTCCGCAGTATTCCAACGACGACGTGGTCATCGAGGGCTTAAAACGGCTCGGCTACGAGGAAAAAGACGCGGTCAACTACGTGGTGGCGGCCTGCTGGGAGTTCATCATTCCCGGCGTCGGCGACGATATCGCCAACATCGGGGCGGTCAATTTTCCGAAACTGGTCGACGAAGTGCTGCGCGCCTATCTGCCGACGGGCGGCGACTTTGACGGACTGCTCGACGCCGTCAGGGCCGCGATCAAAACGGAATGTCAGCGGCAGATGGCGGCCATTCACGACGTCTGGTTCCTGCCCTCGCCCATGATGGACCTGCTCCGCGACGGCAGAAAGTATCAGAACTTCGGCCTGCACGGGTGCGGCATCGCCTCCGCGGCGGACGCGCTGGCGGGCGTGAAGGAATACGTGTTCGATCAAAAGACCGTCACGCCGGCACGGCTGTTCGCGGCGCTGGACAGCGACTGGCAGACTGACCCGGAACTGCTGCATCTGCTGCGCTACGAGGCCCCGAAAATGGGCAGGAACGACGACCGCGCCGACCGCATGGGCGCCGTCATTCTCGACGCGTTCGCAGACGCGCTGGCGGGCAAGAAGAACGACCGCGGCGGCGTGTGGCGCGCCGGAACGGGCACGGCCATGTACTACCTGTGGCACGCGCGCGAACTCGGCGCCACGGCCGACGGGCGCAGAAAGGGAGAGCCCTTCGGCACCAACTATTCGCCGAACCTCTTTACCGAGATCCCGGGGCCGCTCTCCGATATCGACTCTTTCACCAAACAGGACCTCGTGCGCACCGTCAACGGCGGCCCGCTGACGCTGGAATTCGCCGCCGGCATTTTCGACAAACCGGAGAGCGTGACGAAGGTGGCCATGCTCATCAAGCACTTCGTCGAGCGCGGCGGGCATCAGCTGCAGCTCAACGCCGTCAACCTCGACGCCATGAAGGACGCGCAACAGCACCCCGAACGCCACCAACAGCTGGTGGTGCGCATCTGGGGCTGGTCGGCCTATTTCGTGGAACTGGATAAGGAATTTCAGGATCACGTGATGGCGCGTCAGGAGTACGGCGTGTAAAAAGGCCATGAACGGTATCATTTTTGATATAAAAGAGTTCGCACTCAACGACGGGGCGGGCGTGCGCACCACCGTTTTTTTCAAGGGCTGCCCCCTTGCCTGCCGCTGGTGCCACAACCCCGAGGGGCAAAAGCCGGAGCCGGAACTGTATATCAAGCAGAACGGCTGTCTTGACTGCGGCCTGTGCCGCCGCCCCTGCACGCACCCCGACTGTCAGCCGTTCGGGCGCTGCCTGCATATCTGCCCCAAAAACCTCGTCACCGTCAAGGGCGAGGTCGTCTCGGCAGAGGCGCTGGTCGAGCGGCTTTTGCGCGGCCGCGATTTTCTCACGGCGTCGGGCGGCGGCGTGACGCTGTCGGGCGGGGAACCCCTGATGCAGGCCGATTTTGCCGCCGAGGTGCTGGATCTGCTCGCGGGAAAAGTACACCGCGCCGTCGAGACCTCGGGTTACGCGAGCGCCGCCGCGTTTGAAAAAGTGGCCAAACGGTGCGACTTTGTGTATATGGATCTCAAACTGGCCGATCCCGCCGCGCACAAAACGTGGACGGGCGGCGATAACGCGTGCATTCTCGCCAACGCCGCGTGGCTGAAAAAGAGCGGCATTCCGCACACCTTCCGCACCCCGCTGATCCCGGGCGTGACGGACACCGCGGAGAACCTTGCCGCCATTGCCGCGATCGTGGGCGACAGCCCGTGGGAAAAACTGCCCTATAACAAACTTGCCCCCGCCAAATACAAGTGCGTGGGGCGTGAATGGACGCTTTGATCGCGGGCATATCGCGCGCCATGC
>CAMZFG010000222.1 GCA_947306035.1 uncultured Clostridia bacterium
CCCGTTCTCGGCCCCGAGGCCAGCCAGCGCACGTCGTTTGCGATCTTCATCATATCGGCGGCCAGCGCCTTGACGGCGCCGTGCGCGAACACGATCTCGTCTTTGGAAGTCAGGGCGTGGAATTTGTTTTCCGCCGTGACGAAGGGCTTGCCCGTCAGCGCCGCGATCTCCGCGGCGACCCGTTCGGCAAATCCCGCGGGGGCGTTCAGCCCCGTGCCGACCGCCGTGCCGCCGAGCGCCAGTTGAAAAAGCCCCGGCAAAGCCAGTTTCAGTTGCTCGCGGTCGCGCTCGACGCTGGCGCGCCAGCCGGAGATCTCCTGCGAAAAGGCGATGGGAGTGGCGTCCTGCAGGTGGGTGCGCCCGCATTTGATCACGCCCTCGTTCTCTTTTTCAAGCCGCAAAAGCGCGTCGATCAGCCGATCGGCGGCGGGCAGCAGTTTTTCTTCGATCGCCAGCGCCGCCGCCACGTGCATGGCCGTGGGAAACGTGTCGTTGGAGGACTGGCTCATGTTGACGTCGTCGTTGGGGTGGCAGAGTTTTTCGCCCGCCAACGCGGCCGCGCGGTTGGCAATGACCTCATTGACGTTCATGTTGGTCTGCGTGCCGGAGCCCGTTTGCCACACCACCAGCGGGAAATGGTCAGAGAGCGACCCCGCGACGATCTCGTCGCAGACCCGCTCGATCAGGGCCGCTTTTTTCGCGGTCATCCTCTCCGGCAAAAGCGCCGCGTTGGCACGCGCGGCCGCCTTTTTGAGAATGCCGAAAGCGTGAATGATCTCGCGCGGCATCGTCTCCTGCCCCACGCCGATCGGAAAATTTTCGCGGCTGCGCTGCGTTTGCGCGCCGTAGTAACGGTCGGCAGGCACCCTGACCTCGCCCATTGTGTCGTGTTCCACGCGATAATCCATACCGTTATACCTCTTTTTTCGCCTTTTCGGCGTTCTGCTCTCATTATAGCATGCCGTGCCCGCATCGTCAAGCCCGTTGTAAAATCCCGCTTGCATTTTGCGCGCGATGGTGTTATAATAAGTACACTATGCAAAAAGGAGCGCTGACATGTTACAACTGCAGCACGTGGGCTTCTCCGTTCCCGCAGAGGGGGGCGGCGTCAAGACCATTTTAAGCGATATCAATCTCACCGTGAACGAGCGGTTCGTGGCCGTCACCGGCCCCAACGGCAGCGGCAAATCGACGCTGGCCAAACTGATCGCGGGCATCGAGCGGCCGACCGCGGGCAGGATCCTCTTTGACGGCGAGGACATCACCGATCTTTCCGTCACCGAGCGGGCGCGCCGCGGCGTCAGTTTTGCCTTTCAGCAGCCCGTGCGTTTCAAGGGGCTGACGGTCAAGGATCTGATCGGCCTTGCGGCCGGCAAAAAACTGACGGTGGCAGAGGCCTGCGCCTATCTCTCCGAGGTGGGGCTCTGCGCCAAAGAGTACGTCGGGCGCGAGATCAACGCCTCGCTCTCCGGCGGCGAACTCAAACGCATCGAGATCGCCGAGATCATGGCGCGCGGCACCAAACTCTCCATTTTCGACGAGCCGGAAGCCGGCATCGACCTGTGGAGTTTTTCCAACCTTATCCGCGTGTTCCAGAACATGTACGACAAGACCCGCGGCAGCATTATCATCATTTCGCACCAGGAGCGCATTCTCGACATCGCCGACAAAGTGGTGCTGATAGAGGGCGGCCGCGTAGCCGCCGAGGGGGCCAAGGCCGACGTACTGCCGAAACTGCTCGGCACCGTCACCGGGTGCCGCTTTACGGAGGAACGGGAAAATGGCTGAACTTGACGTCATTCAGAAAAATCTGCTCGAACAGATCGCCGGCATCCACGAGGTGCCCGAGGGGGCGTATTCCCTGCGCGTCAACGGACAAATGTTCGGCAAGCGATCTTCGGCAAACATCGACATCGTCAAAAAAGAGGATAAGCCCGGCATCGACATCTACATCAAGCCCGGCACCAAAAACGAGAGCGTGCACATTCCCGTTCTGCTGGCCGAAACGGGCCTGAAAGAACTGGTCTACAACGACTTTCACGTGGGCGAGGACTGCGACGTGACCATCGTCGCGGGCTGCGGCATTCACAACGGCGGCGGCGCCGACAGCGAGCACAGCGGCATTCACACCTTCTACGTCGGCAAAAACGCGCGCGTCAAGTATATCGAAAAACACTACGGCGAGGGCGACGGCAACGGCAAACGCACCATGAACCCCACCACCGAGGTCTTTTTGGAGGCGGGCGCGCACATGGAAATGGAAACGGCGCAGATAAGGGGCATCGACTCCACGGTGCGCACGACCAAAGGCAAACTCGGCGACCGCGCCTCGCTGACGATACACGAAAAGATCATGACCCACGGCGCGCAAAGAGCCGAAACGCACTTTACCGTCGACCTTGACGGCGAGGACTGCACCACGCACGTGGTGTCCCGCTCGGTGGCCAAAGAGCATTCGTCGCAGCTGTTCGTCTCGCACGTGAACGGCAACAACCGCTGCACGGGCCGCACCGAATGCGACGCCATCATTCTCGATCAGGCCTCGGTCGGTTCCGTGCC
>CAMZFG010000223.1 GCA_947306035.1 uncultured Clostridia bacterium
CGAAACGGCACTGGCCTACACCCGCGGCGTCACCGTTGAACAGTTGCGCGCCGCCTACAACAAAACGGGCACCACGCCCCTCGGCCGCGCGGGCAAACTCTCCGAGGTCGCGGACCTGGTGGCGTTTCTCGCCTCGGATCGCGCCTCTTACATCCACGGCGTGACCATCAACGTGGCGGGCGGCAAGACGAGAGGTTGACGGATTTCGATCAACAAATAAAAAACCGGCAGCACGCTGTCGGTTTTTTTGAATCATTCGGCGGCGGGCAGGCGGTCTTTGACGTAGGCCTCCGCGCCCTGCTCGTCAAGGCCCAGCACGTGGGCGCACTCGCTGAAAAGCAGGTGGCGCGCCAGTTGCCCGTATTCGAGATCGGTCACGGGAAAATGCTTGTGCGCGGCGGTCAGTTCCGCGCGGCGCTGCCGCACCGTTTTGATGACCTGCACGTAGCCGCGCGGGTCCAGCGACCGCACCGTGGCGTGATAGACCTCGCGCCGTTTTTTCTCGGCAGGCACGATCAGGGGTTCGATGGTCGGTATCTCGGCGATCAGTTCGTCGATCTCCGCCTGCGTCATCAGGCGGCGCATGGGGACCCGCTCGTTGTCGACGGGCGTCAGGATGGAAGAGGTCGGCGCGCCCGCGAGCGGCACAAGCAGGTAATACGTGCGCGGATCGCCCGCGTCATAGGGGCTTGCGCCCACGTGTTCGACCCGGCAAATGCCGTTCAGACCGTAGATGATGTGCTCGCCCGGCGCAAACATGGCCTTGTCCTCCTTTTCATTCGTTTCTATTATTATTTTAACACACCGATCCCGAAAACGCAAGGGGCATTTTTGACAAAAAACCGTCGCCGCCGATCCGCAAACATTCATAAAAAAAGCCGCAAAAGCGGCTTTTTTCTTTAATTTTCGTACCCGTTCGGGTTTTTGGACTGCCAGTTCCAGGAGTCGCGCACCATGTCGTCAAGGGTCAGTTCGGCGCGCCAGCCGAGTTCTTTTGCCGCTTTGGCGGGGTCGGCGTAGCAGGCGGCAATGTCGCCGGGGCGGCGGGGCGCGATGCGGTACGGCACCGGCACGCCGTTGA
The DNA here is from genome assembly GCA_947306035.1 of uncultured Clostridia bacterium. Lineage (GTDB taxonomy): Bacteria > Bacillota > Clostridia > Oscillospirales > CAG-272 > Firm-07. The sequence goes on from CAMZFG010000223.1 coordinate 1,082, forward strand.
CGCGGGAGAAGGCCTTGACCATATCCAGCACGCTGTACCCCACGCCCGTGCCGAGGTTGAACACGCCGACGCCCTGTTTGTCGTACCGAAGGGCGGCCACGTGGCCGCGCGCCAGATCGACGACGTGGATGTAGTCGCGCACGCCTGTGCCGTCCGGCGTGGGATAATCGTTGCCGAACACCGAAAGTTCTTTCAGTTTGCCCACGGCGACCTGCGTGATATAGGGCATCAGATTATTCGGGATGCCGTTCGGCATTTCGCCGATGCGGCCGCTCTTATGTGCCCCGACGGGGTTGAAATAGCGCAGGAGAATGGCCGTAAAATCGGGGTTGGCGCGCGTGTAGTCCATGAGGATCTGCTCGATCATGTATTTGGTCCAGCCGTAGGGGTTGGAGCAATGCCCCGTCGGCATATCCTCGGTAATGGGGCACTTTTTCGGCGTGCCGTAGACCGTAGCCGAGGAACTGAAAATGAGTTTTTTGACGCCCGCTTTTTTCATGGCGGCAAGCAGGGTGAAGGTGGTGTCAAGGTTGTTTTTGTAATATTCGAGCGGCTTTTTCACCGACTCGCCCACGGCTTTGAGGCCCGCGAAATGCACCACCGCGTCGATCTTGTGCTCGGCGAAAATGCGATCCATGGCCGCCGCGTCCGCCACGTCGGCGCGGTAGCACGTCACGGGTCTGCCCGTGATCTCCGCCAGGCGATCCAGCACTTTTTCGGAACTGTTCGAGAGGTTGTCGACCACCACCACGTCGTGGCCGGCGGCCCGCATCTCAACGGCGGTATGACTGCCGATATACCCGGCGCCGCCCGTCAGTAAAACGTTCATTGTTGCCTCTTTTCCGCGGCCGCGGCCGCTTCTTTTCATTCCTATATAGTATAACGGTTTTGGCCCGCGCTGTCAATGACTTTACAAAAAAAGCCCCGCAGCGTGGCGCTGCGGGGCAAAATACCGTGTCAGGCAGGGGTCGTTGCGATCAGTATTTCACAGCAATCCCCGGAAATGCTGGTTTCGCCGGTCTCCTCATCATAGCGGGGTTCAAAGGTCACCATGATCGTGCAATACAGTCCGATGTTGCCGTCCGGCAAGCGGACCAGTTCCCTATCATAGGTTTCATAACTTTCCCATTGCCCCGCGACCACGCTCTCGCCCCGATAGCAGGCGTTCAATTTGTTTTCAATAGCGGCCGTGATCTCTGCCTCGTCTATCGTGACCGAGGCCACGTCGGCAAACGAACCAATATCACCTTTTTCAAAAGAGTAAACCTGACCCTGGCCGTCTACCACAACGCAGACAAAATCACGGGTCGTTTCATCACCCATTGCCCGATAATACCGATACGTGCGCAGTGGCCCTTCGGTGTTGCCCTCCTTAACTGTGTATGCGGAGAGAGAAACGTATTTCTCTGCCAACGCGTCGGCAACCTGTCTTGCCTGTTCGGCCGTTACAACGTTGTCAAACGAGCCGGCT
>CAMZFG010000224.1 GCA_947306035.1 uncultured Clostridia bacterium
GGTCATATACACGTCCGCGTCGCCGATGGCGTCCGCCACGGCGGCCTCGTTCATGACGTCGACAAAGGTGACCTCGCCGCACCGGCGGAGCAGGTCTATGTTCTCGGGGGTAAGAAACGTGTCGCGGGTGGTACCGGGCGCGACAGCCGCAAGCGTTTTCATGGCGTTCTCCTTTCAGACCGTCAAAGGGCAGTTTTCATCAAGTTGACAAAGGCGTCAAGCGCCGTTTCGAGCGGGGGCAGTTCGGGGTGCCATTTCTTTTCCCATTCCAGCGAGAACGCGCCGTCATAGCCGTCTGCCAGCAGACGCCGGACGATGGGCACGATGGGGATATCGCCCTCGCCGGGCAGCACCAGCGCCCCGCCGCGCGCGTCCTTGATATGCACGTGCCGCACGAAGGGCGCGACGGCCCGATAGAACGCCGGCCAGTCGTCGCCGTAGGCGGGGTGGCTGTGCGCGATATCCCAGATAAGCCCGAAACGGGGCTCGTTTTTGAAGTGTTCGAGCAAGGGAGAAAGGGCCGCGACGGTGTTGAAATCGCCGTGTACTTCGAGAAGAACTGCAATGTTTGTCTCCGGCGTGGCGTCCAGAACGGCCTCAATGCCCCCGATCACGGGCGCGGCGGGGCGCTCGCCCACGGCGCGGTTGCCGAACACCCGCACGTACGCGGCGCCGAGCGCCGCCGCCGTTCTGACGACGGAAACGCCCTCGTCCACGGCGTTTTGCCACAGGGACGGGTCGTGAAACGCGCAGGAAGAGCCGAGCACGAGCGGCGCGACGCCCGCCGCGGCAAACCGTTCGCGGGTCGCCCCGATGCGGTCGGGCGCAAAATCGGGCATGCGGCGAAAATCGAGTTCACCGCCGACGCCGCGCAGTTCCACGGCGCATACGCCGGTTTTTTTGCACAGCGACAAGACGGCCGACAGATCGCGGTCGGCGCAGCCGAGCGTGGAAAAACACAGGTTCACGGCCAAACACCCCCTCCCGGTTTTCTTTATTATACCACACACGCGCGCGGCGCGCAAGCGCCGCGGAAAAACAGCCGACGCAAGCGCGTCGGCTGTCGGTATTTTGTCACGCGGGCTTGGCCTCGGCCGCTTCCTCGGCGCCGGGGGCGGGAGCGGGCCGCACCTCGGTGATCATGATGGAAAGGTCGTCCTGCCCGTTTTCGCCCGCCGCGCGGCCCATGGCAAGGCGCGCAAAGTTTTCGCCGTCGCCGTCCCAGCGCTCGGTCAGCAGTTCGGCCAGCCACAGGCACTCTTCCTCGCCCGCGGTAAAGCCGTCGCTGACCTGCACGATGACGTCGCCCGCCTGTACGTGAAAGCGGATGCGCTCGGCGTCAAGCGATTCCAGAATGCCGACGGGCGCGGTGCGGGAGAAAAAGCGGGTGATCTCGCCTTTTCGCAAAAGGTACGTCGGCGCCGCTCCGCATTTGAAGAGCGAGGCCTCGCCGCTGACGCGGTCGATCTCAAGCAGGTCGACGGTGGTGCTGGATTCCGATTCGCGCCGGCTGCGCACCGAGAGAAAGCCGTTGAGCATGCGCAGCGAGGTATCGGCCCGGTTGCCCGCCGCGAGCAGGCGGGAAAGAAAAGCGGAAGCGAGCGCCGAGGTCAGCGCCGCGGCGTTGCCGCTGCCCATGCCGTCGCAGAGAAAGGCGTAATCGTAGCCGCGCTCCGAGGAGAGCGTGGCCACCGTGTCGCCGCACCGGCGGTTGTCGCCCCGCCCTTTGGCTCTTGTCAGTTTGACGGTGGAAGCAACGCAGCGCTGGCGTTCGGGAAAGGTGACGTCAGAGGCGCCCTCGGCCGGCGTGACCACGGGGTCGCCGAGCGGAAAACGACAGCAGCGCTCCGCGATCTGCCGCAGTTCACGCAGATTGACGTGCCGCCCCGGTAGGCGCAGACCGCGCAAAAGGACGGTGCGGTGCTCCTGCCCGCAGACGGCCGCCGATTCCAGCGTGTAGCCCATGCGGCAAAGGCGGTCGAAAAGCCGCTCGCCCGCGGCGGCGTCGGGGGTGTAGTTTTGCCGCGTTTCTTCCAGCGTCTCCGAGATCATGCGCCCCACGGCGGCGTAGTCCATGGCAACGACGGCGGTCTTGTCGCCGTGCAGGGCTTCCTCGGCCAGCGTCGCCGCCCCGTTGTTGATGACGGCGAGAATGCGGGGCAGGTCGGCGCAGCGGGCCGTGAGATCGGCCGGCATCTGCTCTTTGGTGACGTGCCCCCGCACGTGCAGACGGTTGCTGATGTCGCCCACCGCGTCGGCGGTGGCGTTGTAGGCGCTGCCCCAGCAGACGTCGCGGTGGCGGCAGGTGGGACACACGCTGTCAAACGCCTTGTCGCATAAGTGCCGCAGGTCGGAGAGGGCAGGGCGGCGCAGGCGGCTGCTGACCTCGTAAAAGGTGCCGGAAAGATCGAGAAACGCGCCGGAGATCTCCCGCAGCCGCGCCTCGCCCGCCACGCCCGCGTCCGCTTTGGCCGATTGCAGGGCGGCGCGGCGGCGCAGCACCGCCAGACGGTGGGCGGGCGCCCCCTCGATCA